>NZ_CAKRAS010000041.1 GCF_934295145.1 uncultured Eubacterium sp.
ATATGCACCACAAAGGAATGCAAGTACCACACGGTCTGCACCAAGTGATGGCTCGATAACGTATGGGATGTATTTTGTATTTTTCTGATCATCAAAGTAGGTCAGATCCTGTCCGGATGTATTCTGATGCTGTGTCAGGTCGTAATCGGTACGATCTGCGATACCCCAAAGCTCACCCCATCCAAACGGGAATAAGAACTCGATATCACTGGTTGCTTTGCTGTAGAAGGACAATTCTTCCTGATCATGGTCACGGACACGCATTTCTTCTTCTTTCATGCCAAGAGATTTCAGCCAGTTAATACAGAAGTTTCTCCAGTACTCAAACCACTCAAGGTCTGTATCCGGCTCACAGAAGAACTCAAGCTCCATCTGCTCGAACTCTCTGGTACGGAAAGTGAAGTTACCCGGTGTAATCTCGTTACGGAAAGATTTACCAATCTGACCGATACCAAACGGGATTTTCTTTCTGGATGTACGCTGTACGTTTTTGAAGTTTACAAAAATACCCTGTGCTGTCTCCGGACGAAGATATACGGTATTTTTTGCATCCTCTGTTACACCCTGGAATGTTTTGAACATCAGATTGAACTGACGGATATCAGTAAAATTATGTTTGCCGCAAGTCGGGCACGGTACGTTATTGTCAGTGATGAAGTCTTTCATCTCTTCCTGTGTCCATCCGTCTACGGAACCTTTCAACTCGATATTGTTATCTGCCGCAAAATCCTCAATGATCTTATCTGCACGGAAACGCTCATGACATTCTTTACAATCCATCAGTGGATCAGAGAAACCACCAAGATGTCCGGATGCGACCCATGTCTGCGGGTTCATCAGGATGGCGCAGTCAACACCTACGTTATATGGGCTCTCCTGAATAAATTTCTGCCACCATGCTTTTTTTACGTTGTTCTTTAACTCAACACCAAGATTTCCGTAATCCCATGTATTTGCAAGTCCACCGTAAATCTCAGATCCCGGATAAACAAATCCTCTGGATTTTGCCAGTGCTACAATTTTTTCCATTGTTTTTTCCATGATATGTCCTCTTTCTTCCATTTATTTTTAGGAACGAAACGAAAATTTCGTTTTCTATATCCTAATTCATCTGATTCATGCTACAGGTTACTTCGTCCAAATCAGACAATTGTTGTGCATCTCGCAGAACATCTGTCTCATTCTTAAAGCAATCTACTTGTATAGTACATATACAAGTACCGCTTCGTCTGTATCCTGCTCTTTCTGTGTGACGTTCACTTGCTTCTCCGAAGTCACTTTCGTGCCTTCTGAGGAAACATACGCAATTTTTCCCGGAACGATCAGATCCGAATTTTCCTTTACAATCAGCACTTTCAGATCGTCATCATCCAGCAGTGTGGAACCTTTTACAGTTTTCGTATCTGCCTTGCCATCTGTCACCGGATAAAAATCCAGATTAAAATCATAGCCTGCAGACTGTGCTTCCACAATACTTCCGGAAAAACATTCAATGCCGGTAAAATCACTGAACGTCTCTGTATTTTCATACTGCAGGGTAAGATATGCTTTTTTCTCTTCCACCTTTGAGTCCGTCACAGAAACTGATTTTTTCCCATGCTCAGCGGTGTAATCATCCACTGCATTCTGTACATAAGTATTCAGTTCCTCCTGATCGTAATAAGACTGGTCAAAGGACTCTACAGCCGCTTCCAGAATTTTACCGTTTCTCTGCAATGCAATGGTATTCTCCTGCACATCCAGCTTTCCGCCGCATGCACCAAGCAGCATACTCATTCCGATACAGCAGCTAAGCGCCGCCATTCTCTTCTTCATATCTTATCCTCCAAATCCAGAACATCACATTTATCAATTTCTAAATTATAACGGTTTATGCCTCTGATTGCAAGTATTCCTATGTCAAAAAAGCAAGGGTCTTTAATTCTTTTTCCACATACTGCCTCATATAATACTCAATCAGCTTCGCAACCTGCCCGAATACTTCCTCTGTCACTGTAAATGTATACAGTTTTTCCACCGGCGCTGTCACTATGTACTGCATGGTATATAACGCGGCCTCATCCAGCGGATATTTCACAGGTCCCGGCTGGCATTTCCTGCACATCACGCCATTGCTTTTTTCATCAAAACACCAGAGCTGCTCTCTGCTGCCACAGGCGGTGCAGGCGAACACATTCGGATACACACCAAAATAAACCAGTGTTTTCAATTCATAGATCACCCGTACAAGCTTCGGAGACAAAGAGGGTACACTGAGCGCCCGCAGCGTCTGATAAACCAGTTTCAGCTGATTGACACAGTCGTTATTTTCCTGACAGAAATAATCAGCAAGCTCCAGAAAATAACATCCATAATATGTCTTATCCAGATCCATGGCAAGCTCCCGGAAATAGTTGCTGATGTCCGCTTTCACCACCGTATAAGAACTACGTCCCTCATACGCCTCAAAAGTTCCGAAGCAGAACAGGTTGGTAGCCGCCTGCAGGGAGTTTTTCGGTCGTCTGGCTCCCCGGGCAAAGGCCGTGATCTTCCCGCGTTCACGGGTTAAAATTGTAATTCTTTTATCGTATTCTCCCACCGGCATCGTATTCAGAATCATTCCTGTCAGAATGCAAGTCTGCCCCATAAACGTTTCCACTTCTTCCCTGGCTGATTATTCGTTGATATTATATCCAAAATTTTTCATCTGGATATCGCTGTCGCGCCAGCCTTTGCGCACTTTTACCCAAAGACGCAGATTGACTTTGCACTCCAGTAATTTTTCAATTTCAAAACGGGCATTGCTGCCGATTTTTTTCAGCATAGCGCCCCCTTTTCCGATAATGATTCCCTTGTGAGAGTCACGCTCACAGATGATGGTTGCCTCGATATCTGTGATACCGTTCTTTCGCTGCTTCATGGACTCGATCGTTACGGCGATACCATGCGGAATCTCCTCATCCAATGCATGTAAAGATTTCTCACGAATGATCTCTGCCACAATCTGACGCTCCGGCTGATCTGTCACGGTATCCTCATCATAAAACATTGGACCATACGGCAGATATTTAAAGATCATATCAACGATTGTATCTGTATTGTCTCCATGTAATGCAGAAGCCGGAATGATCTCTGCGAAATCCAGAAGTTTGCGGTATGCATCAATAAAAAGCAGTACTTCTTCTTTTTTTACCGTATCAGTCTTGTTAATGACAAGAATTACCGGCAGATTGGATTTGCGAAGCTGCTCGGCAATGTGCTGCTCTCCTGCACCGATAAAGGTACTTGGCTCCACCAGCCAGACAATGACATCTACATCCTGCAAGGTACGTTCTGCCACAGTCACCATGTACTCGCCAAGTTTATTTTTTGCCTTGTGGATACCCGGTGTATCCAAAAATACGATTTGTCCACGGTCGGTATCGGTATACACGGTCTGAATCCGGTTTCTTGTGGTTTGCGGTTTCTTAGATGTGATAGCGATTTTCTGTCCAATTAACTGATTCATCAGTGTGGATTTTCCTACGTTCGGTCTTCCGATCAGTGTCACAAATCCTGATTTAAAATTTGCGTTCATGCGTTATCTCCTTGTATTTTATCACCTCAGATTCTACCCTTTTTATCCGCACGGATTACTAAGGGTAAAATCTGACTCATAATTATTTTTTATAATGTCTCTAATACATCAAACAGCTCTGACTCTTCTTTTAATTTGCCTTCGTTTCCAATGGCACAGATATAACTGTGATCCAGTACTGCCTGCATCGTGTCTGCAAGGTTTCTGATGTCCTGTGGACAAGTGTGCAGCGCCTGTGTACGTTCCTGTTGAATCATCTCATAGGTTACACCTGTCAGATAAGAAAGCAGGGATCTTCTGCCCTGGCTTAACGGTGTCAGAGGTGCATCCAGCTCACTGAAAGCTCCGATGACAAAACGTGTCATGGCACGCTCATCTGCATCAAAGTTTTTCAGATACTCTGGCACGCCACGGTATACATCCAAGGTTCGGCCAAGGTTCGGATCACGATAAGACAGGAAGCATACGTCACCGTTTCTGCCTACGTTTGTACCACATCCGTAAGCACCACCTTTCACGCGGATGTTCTGCCACAGATATTCATAGTTCATGATCACTTTAAATACACGCATTGCCCCATGATATGCATAGCCATCCTGCTCAAAATTTCCTGCCAGAGAAACATACTGAATCTGGGAAGCGTCCAGAAATCCCTCGTTTTTCTGCAACGGAAGGGAAATTTCTGCTATCTCTTTTGCGGTATCTGCATGCAGAGCTTCCGTGATCTGTCCAGCCAGTGCTTTCCATGCCGCATAACCGGCTGCATCACCTGTCACACTTACCAAAAGATTCTGTGGTTGAAAGATCAATCCGCAAACTTCCTGTAATTTTTCCACAAGATTCTGCTTTTCAGACTCATAATTGCTCACAATATGATCTAACACCTCATAAAATCCAATCCCCTGTACGCTGTCTGCATATTTCGCACGTTTGGAATAATAGGACAACGCTCTGGTAGCAGAAATCACATTTCCGCTGTCGCTAAGTTCATTGCGCAGTCTGGATTTTACCTGCGCCAAGATTTCATAAATACGTTTCTCATCTGTAAACTGGGTGGTAAGCATCATGCTCTTGATCAGTTCCACACCACGGGCAAGATTTCCTTCCAGCACTTTCAGACGTACTTCGTATTTTACCTGATAATTATTTGTATGCTGTACATCTCCGGTAACATTCACTTCATTGGAAATGCCGCCAGTGTACAGGTTCACTTCATCAGTAAAATTGGTATAGGAATAATCTGCAGTGTTCAGTTTGCCCATCAGCACTTTCAGAATTCCCATATACGGAATCAGATCCTCGGAAATATGATGCGCGTCAAACAGCAGATCCAGATAAACGATACCATTGGTCTGATAATCATGCCACAGATACGGAACCCCTGCAATGGTTTCCTCCGCATTTTTATACGGCTCACTGGTCTGTTTCATATCCTCACGGGAAAGCAGCGGAATGGTCTCAAGCTGCTCCTTAGCAGATGGCTCCTCCTCGTATTTTTCCAGAGCCTTTGTCTCCTCCACCAGTTTTGCAATCTCAGCTTCGCTTAAGGAAGCCTTATAAGCCTGCAATGTTTCTTTTAATTCCTGTTCTCTCTTGCCTGTCAGACCGATTTCCGGAACAACACGGACATAGGAAGTATGTGTATTGTCCAGTAAATATTTCTGGATCAACTGCTCAAAATAATCGGTATCTAACTGTTTTCTGAGAAAATCGTAAACACCCAGTTCTTCAATGTGAAGGAACGGTGCATTCTCATCGTACAGCCAGCTGTCCATAAGCTGCAGGCCAAACATCAGTCCTTTCGGGAAACGTCCAAAATCTGCTTCACGGAATTTAAACTCAGATCCGTTGATAGCTGCCAGCAATGTCTTTTTATTAATTCCGTTCTTCACCTGCTCTAGCAGCACTTCACGGATAATCTGTACAAAACGCTCCTGATCCGAAGCATTTGCATGCTTTGCCACGATGGAGAAAATCGGTTGGTAGGTACCGCTGTCATATCCACCATAAATATCGGTACCGATGCCAGCATCCAGTAACGCTTGTTTGATCGGTGCTCCCTGTGTGCTGAGCAGTGCATAATCCAGGATATCAAAAGCGATGTACTGCTCTCTGTTTAAGTTGTTTCCAACCGCCCAGTTACAGGACAGATAAGTATTGTTTTCCGTGCTGTCTGTACTGGAGATAGAATATGGGATCTCATGCTCTACCGGTGCTGCAAACGGTTCCTGCTCCGGAATGGTGGAATCCACATCGATTCTGTCATAATGGCTTAAGTATTCTTCATCCAGCCAGTTTAATTTTTCTACCACATCCATATCACCATACAGGTAGATCCACGAATTGGACGGATGATAATATTTGCGGTGGAAATCCAGATAGTCCTCATACGTCAGCTCCGGAATCACCTGCGGATCTCCGCCGGACTCATTGCTATATGGAGTATCCGGGAATAAGGAACGCAAAATCTCACGATCCAGCACGCCATCTGCGGAAGAAAAAGCACCTTTCATCTCATTATATACAACACCGTTTAAAGTCAGCTCATCTTCCGGACTTTTCAGCTCATAGTGCCAGCCTTCCTGACGGAAAATATTCTGCTCTTTGTAAATATTCGGTGAAAAAACGCTGTCCAGATAAACATCCATCAGATTCTGGAAGTCTTTGTCGTTGCAGCTTGCCACCGGGTAAATGGTCTTATCCGGATAAGTCATTGCATTTAAGAATGTATTCAGAGAACCTTTCACCAGCTCAATAAACGGATCTTTCACTGGGAATTTCTTACTTCCGCATAATACCGTATGCTCAATGATATGCGGCACACCGGTGCTGTCCTTTGGCGGCGTGCGAAATGCAATATAAAATACTTTATTGGCATCCTCGTTTGACATCACACAGATACGTGCGCCACTTTTTTTGTGTACAAGCAGCATACCATCTGAATGAATATCATCCAGTCGTCTCTCCTCTCTGATCTCATACGCTTTTAACTGACTTAATTCTGGTTTCAAATATCGTTTCCTCCAATTTCTTCTGCTCCTTGGCAGACTGTCTTTTCTATAAAAAATTACACTTCTAGTATTTTTTCCAGTATCTTTTATTTTTACACAATTTCTTCCAAAAGTAAAGAGGCTGTCCAAGTGGACAGCCCCTTTGGGTCATTCTAATTTATACAAATAAATTAACCCAGACGTGTAACATTTGCAGCCTGTGGTCCTTTATCTCCTTCGATCACTTCGAATTCAACAGCCTCCCCATCTTTCAGCTCTTTAAATCCATCCATGTTCAGTGCGGAGAAATGAACGAAAATATCATTTCCTTCTGCATCTGAAATAAATCCATAACCCTTTTTTGCATTAAACCATTTTACAGTTCCCTGTTGCATAAAATACTTCCTCCTAAAACATGCGCACAATCTGTGCAAAATTGACAATCTAAACGTATCACACTTCAACATTTTTGTCAAGAAAATACGAAAGATCTGTCATCTGTTTAATCCTATGCCTGCGTTTTTTTTGCTCTGCGCTGCTCTTTCTTACGTTCCAGGTTGGATACAATGATGCAGCAGCTTGCATCTCCGGTAATATTGACAGTGGTACGTCCCATATCAAAAATACGATCCACGCCGGCCACCAGCGCAATACCGTCCACCGGAAGTCCTACGGAAGTCAGTACCATAGCCAGCATAACCATACCGGAGCCCGGAACACCTGCAGTACCAATGGAAGCCAGTGTCGCCGTCAGGATAATGGTCATCATCTGCGGTAAAGTCAGATGAATACCATAACAGGAAGCAATAAAAATTGCACAAACTCCCTGATAAATTGCTGTTCCATCCATGTTGATGGTAGCTCCAAGCGGAAGTACAAAGGAAGATACTTCTTTTTTCACGCCAAGTTTTTCTACGCACTCCATGTTGATCGGCAGTGTTCCTACGGAAGATGCACTGGAAAATGCAAACATAATCGCCGGAAGCATTTCTTTGAAAAAAGTTACCGGACTTACGCCGCCCATAGTTTTTACCGCAATAGAATATACAACAACTGCATGGATTATATAGCAGATGTATGCCGCAAGCAGTACCATAGCCAGTGATCCGATAATTGCCGCACCATTGCTTGCTACAACCGGACAGAGCAGACAGAACACACCGATTGGAGATAGTTTCAGAATCATCTCCATACATTTCATGAAAATCTCATTGATGCTGTTGCACGCTTTGACGATTCCCATATTTTTCTCGCCAAGTTTGATAATAGAAAATCCAAGCAGCAGGGAGATCACAATAACCTGCAGCATATTGGACTCAACCATCGGACTGATAAAGTTGGATGGGAAAATATTTACGATCGTATCCATGGCTGATGTTTTTTCCGGCATCTCATAAGCCAGGTCTGTGGTTGCAATCACCGGGAAGAATCGTTGAAAAATATTTCCTCCCACCAGACCAATCGTAATTGCAAATGCTGTAGTACACATGTAATACACGACTGTTTTCAGGCCAATCGCTCCTATTTTTTTGATGTCTCTCATGGAAATGATTCCACACATAATGGAAAATAATACAATCGGAACGACAATAAATTTCAACAGATTCAGGAAGATCGTACCAAATGGTTTGATATAATTTTCTGCAAAGGCTGCCTGACTCTGCATCAGCAGACCTACACCAATTGCCAGAATCAATGCAATAAAAATCTGCATTGCCAATGGCAGTTTTTTCTTTTGTTTATTCATCTCTCACTTTTCCTTTCAAATATACGCCCTTAATAAACACACTGTCATTAACAATACCATATTCTGCACGCATTTTCTACAAAAATTTACTTCCATTTTACAATTTTGTGTTGAAAGATATGAGCAAGTAGCGTGAGCAGATTTCGAATATCTGCTTTGACTATTGATAACTCTTCTTTTAAGATTTCATTGATACCGAAACCTGTGGGAATGGAATTTCAATCTGATGTTCATCCAGGGCATATTTCACATTTTCCGTGATTCGCCATCTGGTTTCCCAGTAGTCCTCTGTCTTTACCCATACACGGATACCAATGACCACGGCACTGTCTCCCAGACTGTCCACAAATACATGATATGGTTCCTCGCTGGTCATGCAGTTTTTCTCTTTTTCCAGCACATCGGAAATCACCTGTTTGGCCAGACGGATATCTGCATCATAGGAAATGCCAACTGTAATGTCAATCCGTCGCTTATCCTGCTGTGTCAGATTCGTCAGACTGGAATTGGATAAGCTGCCGTTTGGAAGGACAACCGTCTTATTATCTACCGTCAAAAGTTTCGTGTAACAAAGCTGAATTTCAGAAACGGTTCCCTCATTTCCATGGGTATCCTCCCGAATGTAATCTCCCACTTTAAATGGTTTTAAAATAAGAATCAGAACTCCACCAGCAAAATTCGACAATGTTCCCTGTAAGGCCAGACCGATAGATAGACCGACAGAACCAATGACTGCAATGACAGAACTTGCGGTGATTCCAAACTTGCCAAGTACCAGCATGATCAGTACAAAATACAGACCCACATTGCAGATATTATCCAAAAACTGTTTGACACCTTCATCCCAGTTGGTTTTATTTAAAAATTTACGGATAAATTTCCGTACCAATTTAATCACTTTTCGTCCAACCAGCAAAACAATGATCGCAATGATCAATTTTACCAGAAAATCCAGCACGGTCGGAAAGGAATCTTCAAAATATTTCACGATTGTATTCCATGACCAGAAGTTTACATTATCGGATACCACATCCGTCACTTCATCCGCCAGATTCTGCGATAATATAAATCTAAGCATACATTTGCTCCATTTCTTCTATATTTTACTCACTCAGCAGATGAATAAACAATCCACTTCTTAATTTTGGTTCAAACCATGTGGATTTCGGCGGCATTAAAAGTCCTGCATCCGCTACCGCAAACAGTTCTCCAATCGAAGTCGGATACATGGCAAACGCTGCTTTTGCATCCTCATGGCAGCGTTTCTCCAGTTCTTCTGTTCCACGGATACCACCGACGAAATCAATGCGCGGATCGGTTTTTGGATCAGCAATGTCAAGTACCGGTGTCAGCATCAGATCCTGCAATAAGGAAACATCCAATCCCTTCACCGGATCATCATTTCGATCCTCCGGTCGGACTTTGCAGGTATACCACCGTTCCTTCAGATACATAGAAAACGTGCCTTTCTCCTGCGGATGTTTGTCCTCAACAGTTAAATCACTTACCTCAAAAAGTTCCTGCATTTTCTGTAAAAATGCATCCTCTGTCATGCCATTTAAGTCTTTTACTACACGGTTATAATCCAAAATCTTTAATTCGCTCTCCGGGAACAGTACGGACAGGAAGAAATTGAATTCTTCTTCCCCGGTATACCCCGGATGCTCACTTCTGCGTTTTTCGCCAACTTTTACGGCAGAAGCTGCACGGTGATGACCGTCTGCGATATAAATCTGATCAATTCCTGCAAATGCACTGCGGATTGCTGCAATATCCTCCGCATCACCGATCACCCATACTCTGTGACGAATGCCATCTGGAGAAATAAAATCGTATTCTGCATCCTGCTTTTTGACTTTATTTACGGTAGCTGTGATAGCTGCATTGTCACGGTACGCCAGGAAGATTGGTCCTGTCTGTGCATCACAGATATCTACGTGGCGGATACGATCCTGTTCCTTTTCCGCACGTGTATTTTCATGCTTTTTGATCACATTATTCTCATAGTCATCGATAGACGCGCATGCGGTGATACCGGTCTGTGTCCGTCCATTCATGGTCAGCTCATAAATATAATAACAAGCCTCTTTGTCCCGGATAAAATCCCCCTTTGCCATCATATCCCACAGGGTATCATGCGCTTTCTGATAAACCTCCGGTGCATAAGTATCTACGGAATCATCAAACTGTGTTTCGGCACGGTCGATTTTCAGAAAAGATTCCGGTTCCCGCAGTACTTCCTCTTTTGCTTCTTTTCGATTGTATACATCATATGGTAATGCAGCAATTTTCGCTGCTTTCTCTCTGCATGGTCGCACACATGCAAATGGTCTGATCTCTGCCATTTTATTTTCTCCTTTTGCGAAAAAAGGCGTGGAAACAAAGCTGTACTCTCTGTTCCCACGCCGACTCAATGATCGTTATTTGATCACTCTTACTTTTAATACACCGTCAATTGCAGCCAGTTTTTCAACAACGTCTGCGGTTGCCGGAGCATCCAGATCCAGAAGTGAATAAGCATAGTCATTGCGGCTCTTGTTTGTCATGTCAGCAATATTGACACCTGCTTCACCTAATACAGATGAATACTGACCGATCATGTTCTTGATATTTTTGTGCAGGATTGCGATTCTTGCGACACCTGTGCACACACCCATGTTACAATCCGGATAATTTACAGAATGTGTAATATTTCCGTTCTCGATATAATCAATCACTTCCTGTACGGCCATTACTGCACAGTTATCCTCAGATTCTGCGGTAGATGCGCCAAGGTGTGGGATCACAATGCAGTTCTCCGCGCCTGCTGTGGTCGGATTTGGGAAATCTACGACATATTTGCGTACTTTTCCTGCTTTTAATGCTTCAACCATAGCTGCTTCATCTACTAACGTATCGCGGGCGAAATTCAGAACGATCACGTTCTCTTTCATCATTGCGATGGCTTCTTTACTGATCATTCCTTTTGTGGAATCCAGAAGCGGTACATGAATTGTGATGAAATCACACTCTTTGTAAATGTCCTCCACTGCCAGCACATGTTTTACTTTTGTAGAAACATTCCATGCTGCATTGACAGACAGATACGGATCATAACCAAGCACATCCATGCCCAGTGCTACCGCCGCATTGGCAACCTGCACACCGATGGCTCCTAGTCCGATGACACCAAGTTTTTTTCCTTTTATCTCAGTTCCTGCAAATGCTTTTTTTGCTTTCTCAGCTGCTTTTGCAATTCCTGTATCCTCTTTGTTCTCTTTTACCCAGTCGATACCGCCTGTGATATCACGGCTTGCAAGAAGCATGCCTGCGATCACTAACTCTTTGACACCGTTTGCGTTTGCACCTGGTGTATTGAATACAACGATTCCCTGATCTGCGCATTTCTCCAGTGGAATATTGTTGACGCCTGCACCTGCGCGGGCTACTGCCAACAGCGATTCCGGAAGATCCATGTCATGCATTGCTGCACTACGCACTAATGCAACCTCTGCCGCATTGAAATCATCTGTTTTCTCATAGGTATCTGGGAATAATTTCAGACCGCACGCTGCGATCGGATTTAAACAATGAAACTGAACCATTTTAGTTCCCTCTTTTCTTCAACTTTTTTCAACTCAATTTTTCTAAATTTAAATATACATCACAAATTTACTTTGTGTTCTCAGCTTCGAATTTCTTCATAAACTCAACCAATGCGATAACACCCTCTTTTGGCATTGCATTGTAGATGGAAGCACGCATACCACCAACGGTTCTGTGTCCTTTTAAGTTCTCCAGACCTGCTGCTTTTGCTTCTGCAACAAATTTTGCATCCAGATCTTTATCACCTGTTACAAACGGAACGTTCATCAAAGAACGGTCTTCTTTACGGACAGTACCTTTGAACAGTTTGCTGTTGTCAAGGAAATCATACAGGATTGCTGCTTTCTCCTCGTTACGTTTCTTCATCGCTTCCAGACCGCCAAGGTTCTTGATCCATTTGAATACTTTACCGCAGATGTAGATGCCATAGCATGGCGGTGTATTGTACATGGAACCTTTATCAGCCTGTGTTTTGTATTTCATCAGAGTCGGTACATAATCCGGCAGATCATCGCGGATCAGATCCTCACGGATGATCACAATCTGCACGCCGGCAGGTCCGATATTTTTCTGAACGCCGCCCCAGATCACACCGTATTTCTCTACGTCCATCGGCTCTGACAGGAAGCAGGAAGATACGTCTGCTACCAGAGTTTTTCCTTTGGTATTTGGCAGTTCATGATATACAGTTCCGTAAATGGTGTTGTTCTGGCAAATGTATACATAGTCTGCATCATCATCGATTGGAAGATCAGAACAATCCGGAATATAAGTAAATGTCTCATCCTCAGAAGAAGCAATCTTTACTGCTTTTCCGTATTTCTTTCCTTCCTCATATGCCTTCTTTGCCCACTGACCTGTTACGATGTAATCAGCCACACCGTTTTTCATCAGGTTCATCGGAACTGCGGAGAACTGTAACGCTCCACCCCCCTGTAAGAATAATACTTTGTAATTATCCGGGATATGTAATAAATCCCTTAAATCTGCTTCAGCCTCATCAATGATTTCCTGAAACATGGAAGAACGATGGCTCATCTCCATAACGGACATACCGCATCCACGGTAATCAAGCATCTCCTCCTGTGCCTCTTTCAGCACTTCTACCGGTAATACTGCCGGACCAGCTGAGAAATTATAAACTCTGCTCATTTTGAAACCTCCTGGATTTTCCCTGTCTTGCAGGATTTTTTATTATGAACACCTTCCAGGTGGCAAAGAGACTCCTCTCCCTGTACAGTGCCACCCGGATGCGTCATTTATCTGTTCTTCAGATCAGATAAATCAAATGCTTCGCTGATCGGTGCGCCTGGTGCTACCATCGGCCAAACATTATCATCACTGTCAATGATACAATCGATGAGTACCGGTGTCTTCATTTCCAGTGCTTCTGCCAGTTCTTTGGCAAATTCTTCCTGTGTTTTTGCACGCATGCCTGTGGCTCCCATAGCCTCAGCAAGTTTCACGAAATCCACACCATCATTTAAGATTGTGTTGGAATAACGTTTTTCATAAAATAATCCCTGCCACTGATGTACCATACCAAGTACCTGATTGTTAATAACAATCTGGATCAGCGGAAGCTGCTGGCGGACTGCTGTGGCAATCTCATTCATATTCATACGGAAACAACCATCACCCGCAATGTTGATGACCTGTTTCTCCGGATTTGCGACCTGTGCGCCGATTGCGGCGCCAAGACCATATCCCATGGTACCAAGGCCACCGGAAGTCAGTAATGTACGCGGCTTAGAGAATTTATAATACTGTGCCGCCCACATCTGATGCTGTCCGACCTCTGTAACGATGATGGCATCGCCCTTCGTCTGGCGGTAAATCTCCTCCATAACAAACGGTCCGGACAATCCTTCTTTTTTATAGGTTAACGGATATTTTTCCTTGAATTCACCAATCTGCTGCATCCATTCTGTGTGTTCCTGCTGCCCTAACAGATGGTTCACACGTTTCAGGATTTCCTTGATATCTCCGATCACGCTGGCATCCGTCTGGATATTTTTATTAATCTCAGCTGGATCTACATCAAACTGCAAAATCTTTGCGTTGCTTGCAAAGCGCTTTGCATCACCGATGACGCGGTCGCTAAAACGAACGCCAACTGCGATCAGCAGATCACATTCGCTTACACCATAGTTGGAAGCTTTTGTACCATGCATACCAAGCATTCCACTATATCTGTCATTTGTTCCGTCAAATGCACCTTTTCCCATCAGGGAATCACATATCGGTGCATCTACTAGATCTGCAAATTTTGCAAGTTCTTCGCTGGCTCCGGAAATGACTGCACCGCCACCGACAAAGATGTACGGTTTTTTCGCTTCACGGATCATAGCTGCTGCCTGCTCCAGATCAGCTTCTGTCATTTTGTCGATTTTACGCGCTACCGGCGGAATCTGCTGAAATTCAAATTCTGTTGTAGCTGCAGTAACGTCTTTTGGAATATCTACCAGCACAGGTCCCGGACGCCCGGTCTGGGCGATCCGAAAAGCACGGCGGATCACATCAGCCAGTTTATTGACATCTTTTACAATAAAATTATGCTTTGTGATCGGTGTCGTGATACCTGCGATATCAATCTCCTGAAAGCTGTCTTTTCCAAGCAGCGGCACACCTACGTTGCAGGTGATAGCCACCATTGGAACAGAATCCATATAAGCGGTTGCGATACCGGTTACCAGATTGGTTGCACCCGGTCCGGAAGTAGCCAGACACACACCGACTTTTCCGGTAGAACGGGCATATCCATCCGCTGCATGGGAAGCTCCCTGTTCGTGGGACGTAAGCACATGGTGAATTTCATCGCTATGTTTATACAGTTCATCGTAAACGTTTAAAATTGCTCCGCCCGGATAACCAAATACAGTATCCACGCCCTGCTCTTTCAAACATTCGATAACAATCTGTGATCCTGTCAACTGCATATGCTTTTGTTCCTCTTTTCTATCTAATCTTACCTTCTGATCTTATTTATTTGTTTTCAGAATAGCACCTGTGTTTCCAGATGTAACCATGGAAGCGTAACGAGCCAGATATCCTGTTGTGATCTTCGGCTCACGCGGCTGCCATTTTGCTTTTCTTGCTGCCATCTCTTCGTCAGAAATATCCACATTCAGTGTGTTCTCCGGAATGTTGATCTTGATGATATCACCTTCCTCTACGAATGCGATTGGGCCGCCAACTGCTGCTTCCGGTGATACGTGTCCGATGGAAGCTCCCCTGGAAGCTCCGGAGAAACGTCCGTCTGTGATCAGAGCTACGGAAGAACCAAGTCCCATACCTGCAATGGCAGATGTCGGGTTCAGCATCTCACGCATACCCGGGCCGCCTTTCGGTCCCTCGTAACGGATCACAACAACATCACCTTCTACGATCTTGCCGCCTTTGATTGCTGCGATCGCATCTTCCTCACAGTCAAATACTCTTGCCGGTCCTTCATGTACCATCATCTCCGGTACAACTGCGGAACGTTTTACAACTGCGGAATCCGGTGCAAGGTTACCTTTCAGTACGGCGATTCCGCCTGTCTTGCTGTACGGATTCTCAACCGGACGGATAACTTCCGGATTTTTATTTACAACACCCTGAATATTTTCAGCGATTGTCTTTCCTGTAACTGTCATACAGCTTGTATCCAGCAGACCGATTTTATTCAACTCGGACATAACTGCGGATACACCGCCTGCCTCGTTTAAGTCCTCCATGTATGTCGGGCCTGCCGGTGCAAGGTGGCAGAGGTTCGGTGTCTTCTCACTTAATGCGTTTGCGATATCAAGGTCAATATCTACACCAGCCTCATGTGCGATAGCCGGAAGGTGAAGCATGGAGTTTGTAGAACATCCAAGTGCCATATCCATAGTTAATGCATTCATAAATGCTGCTTTTGTCATAATATCACGCGGACGGATATCTCTCTTTAACAGTTCCATAACTGCCATACCTGCATGTTTTGCAAGTTTGATTCTCTCAGAATATACTGCAGGGATGGTTCCGTTTCCAGGAAGTCCCATACCGATGGCCTCTGTCAGACAGTTCATGGAATTTGCTGTATACATACCGGAACAGGATCCACAGGTCGGGCATACTTTTTCTTCGTACTCTCTTACCTCATCCTCTGTCATAGTACCTGCTGCGTAGGAACCAACTGCCTCAAACATGGAAGAAAGACTTCTCTTTTTGCCATGGATATGACCAGCCAGCATCGGGCCGCCGCTTACGAATACAGTCGGAATGTTCAGTCTGGCTGCTGCCATCAGAAGTCCCGGTACATTTTTATCACAGTTCGGAACCATAACCAGTGCATCAAACTGATGTGCCATTGCCATACACTCTGTAGAATCCGCGATCAGATCACGGGTTACCAGAGAATATTTCATTCCTGTATGTCCCATGGCAATACCATCACATACTGCGATTGCCGGGAATACGATCGGTGTGCCGCCTGCCATTGCAACACCCATCTTTACAGCTTCTACAATTTTATCCAGGTTCATATGTCCCGGTACGATCTCATTATAGGAACTTACGATACCTACTAACGGTCTGTCTAATTCCTCCTTGGTATAACCAAGTGCATTGAATAAAGATCTGTGAGGTGCCTGCTGCATCCCTTTTGTAACATTGTCACTTCTCATTTTTTTACATACTCCTTTTTTATATTCTCTCGCAGATCAGGTCACCCATACGGCTTGTGCCAACCTGTTCTACGGCAGATTTCTTATCTTCTTCCTGCGGCATGATATCAATCGTACGATATCCGTCTTTTAATACCTGTTTTACCGCATTTTCCACCGCATCTGCTTCTTTGTCCAGATCAAAGGAATAGCGAAGCATCATTGCTGCAGATAAAATAGTAGCGATCGGGTTTGCAATGCCCTGTCCTGCGATATCCGGTGCAGATCCGCCACTTGGCTCATACAGACCGAATTTTGTATCATTCAGACTTGCACTGGAAAGCATACCGATGGAACCGGTTACCATACTTGCCTCATCAGAAAGAATGTCACCAAACATATTCTCTGTCAGAATAACATCAAACTGTTTCGGATCTTTTACCAGCTGCATTGCACAGTTGTCTACTAACATATGTTCATAAGTAACTTCCGGATAATCCTTCGCTACTTCCTCTACGATTTTTCTCCAAAGTCTGGAAGAATCCAGTACGTTTGCCTTGTCAACGCTTGTTACTTTTTTGCGGCGTTTCATGGCAATATCAAAACCTTTGATGGCGATTCTGCGAATCTCGTTCTCCGTATATGTAAGGGTATCTACCGCTGTCACAACACCATCTACTTCACTGGTCTTGCGGGCTCCAAAGTAAAGTCCACCGGTCAGCTCACGCATGATCATCATGTCAAAACCTGTACCGATGATGTCATCGCGCAGCGGGCATGCCTCTTTTAATTCCTCATAAAGATATGCCGGTCTTAAGTTTGCAAATAAATTCAGTGATTTACGTAATTTCAGTAATCCGGCCTCCGGACGTTTCTCCGGCGGAAGTTTATACCATGGGGAAGTACTTGTATTTCCACCAATGGATCCCATTAAAACTGCATCAGAATGCAGTGCCTGCTCAATGGCATGGTCTGTCAGCGGCTCTCCGGTCGCATCAATGGAGCATCCTCCCATTAAAATATCTTCATACTCAAATTCATGTCCGAATTTGTCAGCCACACAGTTTAATACTTTCTGTGCCTCGGCTACAACCTCAGGTCCAATACCGTCTCCGGCAATAACTCCAACCTGGTATTTCATTTTCTTTCTCCTCTCACAAACAATATACAAAAGAAGGGCAGTGATATCAATTGATATCCATGCCCCGCCCTCCTTTGTCTGATCTTTACTCTTTTCAGTTTACTCTTCTACTGCGTCATCAGCTTTTTCAATCTGTGCGATTGCAGCGCGCTGCATTGGAATACGGCAGTTTTTATTGTTGCCGAACTCTACGATAACGGTGTCGTCAGTAATATCGATCAGTGTACCATAGAAACCGCTGGTTGTAAGAACAGTGTCACCAACAGCCATTTTCGCCATCATTTCATTTCTTCTTGCCTGCTCTTTTTTCTGTGGTCTCAGCATAAAAATAAATATGAATACAAGCAAAACTGCTATCCAGATAATTGTTCCCATCATACCCATTCCTGCACCGGATGATAATACGTTCATTTGAATTCCTCCTATTTTTCGATACTAGTAGATATTCTACACAAAATGTAGCTTTTCTTCAACCCATTTTGCATATTTTTCTCATTTTTTTACTCTCCATGCTCCATGCGGTACAGTTTCTCAGCCTTATAATTCTGATAATTGCCCATATCAATGGCATCACGGATTTCTTCCATCATCGTATTGTAGAAATACAGATTGTGCAGTACACACAGACGCATACCAAGCATTTCTTTCGCCTTCAACAGATGGCGGATATAAGCTCTACTGTATGTACGGCAGGCCGGACACTGACATCCCTCTTCGATGGGACGCATATCACGTTCAAACTTCTGGTTAAACAGGTTCAGCTTACCAAAGTTTGTATATACATGTCCATGACGGCCATTTCGGCTTGGATATACACAGTCAAAGAAATCCACACCGCGGTCTACAGCCTCCAAAATGTTTGCCGGAGTGCCAACGCCCATCAGATAGGTTGGTTTGTCTTCCGGAAGATGCGGAACTGTCACATCCAGAATGTGATACATCTCCTCATGGCTCTCACCAACGGCAAGGCCACCCACTGCATAACCATCCAGATCCATCTCGCTGATCCGTTTTGCATGATCAATACGGATATCATCAAAAATTGCACCCTGATTGATACCGAAAAGCATCTGATTTTTATTAATCGTATCTTCCAGGCCGTTCAGACGCTGCATTTCTTTTTTACAACGTTCCAGCCAACGTGTAGTACGATCAACGGACGGTTGAACATAACTTCTGTCTGCCAATGCCGGCGGACATTCATCGAATGCCATAGCAATCGTAGAACCAAGATTAGACTGGATCTGCATGCTCTCCTCTGGTCCCATAAAAATCTTACGCCCATCTACATGGGAATGGAAATGTACCCCTTCCTCTTTGATTTTACGGAGTCCTGCCAGAGAAAACACCTGAAACCCGCCGGAATCTGTCAAAATTGGCTTGTCCCATACCATAAATTTATGCAGACCGCCAAGTTCCTTGATCAATTTGTCACCCGGACGAACGTGTAAATGATAGGTATTGGATAATTCCACCTGCGTCTTAATCTGCTGCAGGTCATCTGTGGATACCGCACCTTTGATTGCCGCTGCAGTTCCAACATTCATAAATACCGGTGTCTGGATGGTCCCATGCACCGTTGTCACTTCGGCACGCTTCGCGCGTCCATCTTTTTTCAATAATTTATACATAAAAAGTTCCTTTCCTTTTTCATTGCGCTGTTTATAACTTTATCATATAATAGGATAAGTGTCAAAAACACTTTTACAGTTCACTTATCACAAGCATTCAGTTATTGTTCATGCTTGCAAAAAAACAACTGGATACCTAGTGATACGTGAACTGTAATGCCTAGCAATAGAGGAGGAAACATTATGGCTGGTTCAAATACAGGAACTATTTTTCAGATTACCACATGGGGAGAATCCCACGGAAAAGGTGTCGGTGTCGTAGTAGACGGCTGCCCAAGTGGACTTCCACTGTCCGAAGAAGACATTCAGATCTATCTTAACCGCAGAAAACCGGGGCAGTCCAAATACACTACCCCACGTACCGAAGCAGACCGGGTAGAAATTCTGTCCGGTGTCTTTGAAGGACGCACCACAGGCACTCCGATCTCCATGATCGTGCGAAACGAAAATCAACACTCCAAGGACTACAGCGACATTGCCCGCTGCTATCGTCCGGGACACGCCGATTACTGCTTTGATGCAAAATACGGGTTCCGCGATTACCGCGGTGGCGGACGCTCTTCCGCGCGCGAAACCATTGGACGTGTTGCTGCAGGCGCCATTGCCGCAAAACTGTTAAAAGAAATGGGAATCTCGATTCTTACTTATACAAAAGCAATTGGTCCGGTCTCCATTGATCCAAGCCGCTTTGACGCTGCACAAATCAGTCAAAATCCGGTTGCCATGCCGGATGCACAGGCTGCAAAAGAAGCACAGGTCTTTCTGGATCAGTGTATCGAAGAACAGGATTCTTCCGGCGGTATTATCGAATGTGTGATTGAAGGTGTTCCTGCCGGTATCGGAGATCCGGTGTTTGACAAGTTGGATGCAAATCTTGCTAAAGCCATTTTTTCCATCGGTGCAGTAAAAGGTTTTGAGATCGGTGATGGTTTTGCTGCCGCTACTGCCCGTGGTTCTGAAAATAACGATTCTTTTGTGCCACTGGAAAATGGACCACTGGCCAAAGCAACCAATCATGCAGGTGGTATCTTAGGCGGTATCAGCGACGGATCTCCTATCGTATTCCGTGCCGCTGTGAAGCCAACACCATCCATTGCTCAGTTACAGCATACGGCAAACGCTGACGGTGAAGCTGTCGATATCAGTATCCGCGGCCGCCACGATCCGGTGGTTGTACCAAGAGCTGTTGTTGTTGTAGAAGCGATGGCTGCTATCACTATTTTGGATCTGATGCTTCGCAATACCACAGCAAAGCTTGATAACCTAAAAAAAATCTATGAATAAAAAGCGATTGATTTGTTCATGAATCTCTGTACGAATAAAAGGACTGCCATCAAAACCATTTTCGGTTCCGATGACAGTCTTTTTCTCATTATTGTACTCATGCCTTGTATCTGAATAATTATAATTTGTGGATAAAAATACAGTTCGGCTGCTCAATCTTAATCGGTTTGGAATCCTGCAGGAAATACCGTTCCTCGTAATTCATGTTATAAGTAAACATTTCATCTGTCTCATGACTGAGGATAACAAAATGCTTATTATCCGGCATGATCGCCAGTGCCTTTGGATAATCTCCGCTGGTCTTGCAGTGGAAAAATGGTGTCAGTACACCGGTTTCTTTATCTACATCATAAATTATAACAGTGTTAATACCTGCGTTGGTTACAAACAGATGGTTTCCATCTGGTGAAAATTCAATGCCAGATGCAGCTGCACGCTGTTTTTCGCCCGGTTCAATGGTACTGATACGCTGAATCAGTTTAAACGGTTCTGTCTCACTGTTTCGCGGTTTCAGTTCATACACTTCAACAACATTGTCAATTTCACACAATACATATGCATATTTATGCTGACGGTCGTAACGAAGCATCTTCGGGCCACTGTCCAACTCGCAGCGAAGGATATCTTCCAGTTCCAGTTTATTATGTTCTCTGTCAATCTGGTAAATTTTTACCTGATCCAGGCCACTGTCTACTGCGCAGACACACTGCTGATCCGGTGTCACCTTTACGCAGGTAACATGCGGCATAGAGCTGCGGTCTGTGATATTGACACCAATGCCTTTATGGAAAATTCCATCTGCGATCTCACCGATAGAGCCATCTTCATTCAGGTTCATCATGGTAATACGTCCGTCATGGTAGCCTGCCACAAACAGATAACGATCCTGCTCGTCCACTTCCAGATAGCATCCTCTCATGCCACCTGTCCACACAGAATTGATTGGTTCCAAATCTCCATCTTCCAGAATACGGAAGGACTGTACACCTTCATCTGCGATAGAATAAAGAAACTTTCCGCTGGTAGAAACTATTAAATCAGATGGATTGTTAATCGGAACCACCTTGCGTTCTGTCATTTTTCCTTTCTCGGCATCCACATCAAAAATATGAATTCCCACACTGCTTCCGTGTGTGTAAGTGCCGACATATGCCACATAACGATCTTTTGCCATGACTATTCCTCCTCTTTCCTACGCAATATGTCATAAAGTTCTGCTGTATGGTTGTCCTGCTCCGAAACCTCTGCCCCGGAAAGAGCACCATTTTGGGCCGCTGCAAGTTCAATATATAAAACCTGCTTCGGATGCGGCGCAGATTGCATCTCCTGCCCTTCTTCGTCCACGATTCTGCGAACGACTACCGGAATGTTTCTTCCATCCGGCTTCATGATTTCAATCTGTTCCCCTACAGAAAATTTATTGCGCTGTTCGATACGGTATAATCCGTCTGCAGTGCATTCCCCTATAATGCCCAGATATGTGTACTCTTTTACATAAGTATTGTTGTCATAAATCTGAGCGCTTTCATCCGGTTTTCCGAAGAAAAATCCGGTTGTAAACTGACGATATGTGCAATTGGAAATCTGATCCAGATACCAGTCCATGTTTTTCTGATATAATTCCGGAGACTCCAGATAATCATCAATTGCCTTACGATACGTACGGGCTACGGTAGCCACATACAATGCGGTCTTCATACGACCTTCTATCTTGAAACTGTCAATTCCACTGTCGATCAGTTCCGGGATATGCTCGATCATGCACAGATCCTTGGAGTTGAAAATATAAGTGCCGCGTTCATTCTCGTAAACCGGCATATATTCTCCCGGTCTGGTTTCTTCCACAATGGCATATTTCCAACGGCATGGATGCGTACAAGCTCCACGGTTTGCATCACGGCCAGTAAAATAATTGGACAGCAGGCAGCGTCCGGAATAAGAGATACACATAGCGCCATGAATAAATGTCTCCATCTCCAGATCTGCCGGTGCTTTCTCCCTGATTTCCTTTAACTCTGCCATAGACAGTTCTCTGGCAGTTACCACACGACGCGCGCCAAGCTGATGCCAGAACTGATACGTTCCATAATTTGTATTGTTTGCCTGGGTACTGATATGAATATCAATCTCCGGGCATACTTCTCTGGCGATCATAAAGACACCCGGATCTGAAATGATCAGTGCATCCGGTTTGATCTCTTTTAATTCTTCAAAATAAGCTCTCACTCCGCTCAGATCGCCGTTATGAGCCAGAATATTTGCTGTAATATATACTTTTACATCATGAGCATGTGCAAACGCGATTCCTTCCTGAATCTCCTCCATGGAAAAATTCTTCGCTTTGGCTCTCAGTCCAAAGGCTTCTCCACCGATATATACTGCATCTGCACCAAACACAACCGCTGTTTTTAATACTTCCAGGCTGCTGGCCGGAATTAATAATTCTGGATGTTTCATGAAATGCTCCTTACTCTTTTTCCTGTTGTTCTTTCTTTACACTGACAGTCACACCATCCCCAACCGGCAATACTGCCGTAGTCAGGTTTTCGTTGTGGGTCAGTTCATACAGATACTCCCGCATTCTCTTGTGGATCGTACGGTTTCTTCTGGTCACTGCATAATGGGACTCTATAATATCCCCGTCCTGCAGTACATTATCTGACACAAGAATACCACCCTCTGCCAGTAAACGCAAGACATCGTCAAAGAAATGGATATACTGACCTTTGGCCGCATCCATAAAAATAAAATCATATGGTTCCTGCAATGTCTTTAACACTTCTGCAGCATCCCCCTCCAGCAGTGTGATCATCTGATCCCGTCCTGCTTTCGCAAAATTCTCTTTTGCGATTGGAATGCGCTTTTCATAATTTTCTATCGTAGTGATCTCACAGTCCATCGGATTATATTCCGCCATCAACAACGCTGAAAATCCGACTGCCGTGCCTACTTCCAGTATCCGGACCGGGCGCTTCATCGCCAGCAGTAATTTTAACAGGCTCTGCATTTCCCTGCGGATAATCGGTACATAATCTTCTTTCGCTTTTTTTTCCAATTCTTCCAGAAACGGCGTATTTCCCGTATTGAGAGAATTGATATATGTCACAAATCTTTCATCAACGATCATAATCTAACCTGTACCAGTATCTTATTCTTCATACAAAATTGCTTCAAAATTCAGGCATCCAAGCAGTTCCTTATTGATCTGCTGAATGATACGGCAGACTGCAACTTCCGCTGCCAGATATTCTCCTAAAAGCGGATCTTTGTATACATCTGCGTATTCCTGTTCCAGACGGTCTGCTTCAGTAAACAGATCGATCTGATCTTTGCTATTCTGTAAAAAAAAATTTTTTCTTCGAAATTCATGAAGTCTGTGCTCTTTTTCCGGATAGTGATGCACTTCCTCCCGGATCTTCTGATACCGGCAGAAAGCGTCACTTTCCTGCAGCGCAAGCTTCAGTTCCTCGATGCTTGTATTTAAATCCATTTTCTCTTACACTTCCATGATAATCGGAATGATCATCGGACGACGTTTTGTCTTTTTCCATACAAATTCGCCCAGTGAATCTTTGATTTCTGTCTTGATCTTGCCCCAGTCTGTGATACCGCGGTCGGTCAGATCTGTTACATGTTCATTTAAAAGATGCTGCGCCTCATCCATCAGGCTTTCAGATCCACGCACGTACACAAATCCACGGGATACGATATCCGGTCCTGCCAGAAGCTGTCCGGAGCCGCCCTGCAACGTCAGAACAACGATGATAATACCATCTTCTGCCAGATGCTGACGGTCACGCATAACGATATTTCCGACATCTCCAACGCCAAGTCCGTCGACAAATACAGAGCCAGCCGGAACTTTTCCAACTACTGCTGCACCGTCTTCATCGATTTCCAGCACATCTCCAGAAGAAATCATCAGAATGTGCTCTTTATCCATGCCAAGTTCTGCTGCCACACCTGCCTGTGCTTTGCGGTGTTTGAACTCACCATGTACCGGAATCGCATATTTCGGATGAAGCAGGGAGTAGATCAATTTAATTTCTTCCTGACATGCATGTCCGGATACGTGAGTATCCTGGAAAATAACATCTGCGCTCTGGCGGTACAGATCGTTGATGATCTTGGAAACCGCTTTTTCATTTCCCGGGATCGGATTGGAACTGAATACGATCAGATCGTTTGGCTGGATCTTCACTTTGCGGTGAATGCCGTTTGCCATACGGGACAGCGCTGCCAGCGGCTCACCCTGACTTCCCGTTGTGATCAGAACTGTTTTCTCATCCGGGTAATTTTTCAACTGGTCCACTTCGATCAGTGTATTGTCCGGAATGTTCAGATAGCCAAGTTCGGATGCAATAGAAATGATATTGACCATGCTTCGTCCTTCTACCACTACCTTACGTCCAAATTTATATGCGGTATTGATGATCTGCTGCACACGATCCACATTGGATGCAAAAGTTGCAACAATGATTCTCTGATGTGTGTGATCACTGAAAATACTCTCAAATGTTTTTCCGACCTTTCGCTCTGTCATGGTAAATCCCGGACGTTCTGCATTGGTACTGTCGCACATCAGCGCAAGTACGCCTTTTTTACCAATCTCTCCAAAACGCTGCAGATCAATGGCATCTCCGTATACCGGTGTATAATCTACTTTAAAATCTCCGGTGTGTACTACGGTTCCTGCCGGAGAATAGATGGCCAGCGCTGCCGCATCCTGAATACTGTGGTTTGTCTTGATAAATTCCACACGGAAGCATCCAAGGTTGATATGCTGTCCGTATTTGACCACTTTACGTTTTACTTTATTAAGCATATTGTGCTCACCAAGTTTGTGGTCGATAATGCCGATGGTCAGCTTTGTCGCATAAATCGGCACGTTAATCTCACGCAACACATAAGGAAGTGCTCCGATATGATCCTCATGACCGTGAGTGATAAAAAAGCCCTTTACACGATCAATATTGTCTTTTAAATATGTGATATCCGGTATACACAAATCAATACCGTACATATCATCTTCCGGGAATGCCAGACCGCAATCCACCACAATAATACTGTCTTCATACTCAAAGGCAGTAATATTCATTCCGATGGCTTCCAGCCCGCCAAGGGGAATGATCTTTAATTTTGTTTTTTTTGTATTTGCCAAAAAATCGCACCTCCTGTTTTATTTCCGTTCTCATTTTTTACATTTCAATGTCCACATCGTCCAGCATCTCTACAAAAACTTTGGAGATTGCATTTAACTCCACATCATCCTCCACCATTGTATAGATGACTTCTTCGTCTTCTGTCAGTACTTCCTTCAAAATATATGCAACAGAATCCTCATCTTCTTCCTCAGCCGCAAGAAGATAAGTCGTTCCGTTGATACATGTCTGCTCTAAAAGGTACAATTCAAGATTTTCCTGATTTTCCGGATCTGTAAAAATAATTTTGTCCATTGCACTTTCTACCCTTCCGTGTGCTGTCTGCTCTGATAATCCAGATATCCCTGTAATATAAAAATAGCAGCCAGTTCATCCACATACTCTTTTCTGTTTTCTCTGCGGATTCCAACCTGCATCATAGTTCGGTCTGCTTCTACGGTGGTCAGTCGTTCATCCCAGAGTACTACCTCAAGTCCGGTACGCTTCTCCAGCATCTCCTTAAACTCAAGTGTCTTCTCACATCGTTCGCCTTCTGTGTTGTTCATATTTTTCGGAAAACCAAGTACAATCTTTCCTACTTCATATTCCTCTTTCAGTTCATTGATCCGTGCCAGCGTCTGGCGCAGTTTTCCCGGAGCCTTCCGCCGCACGATCTCAATTCCCTGGGCAGTCAAAAACAAGGGGTCACTGATTGCAACCCCAACCGTCTTTGAACCGAAATCAAGTCCCATGATTCTCATACATTTGTCCTAATCCCATCCATGCTTTGCAACGTAATCTTTCAGAACTTCTTCTACCAGCTCATCACGTTCCACTTTCATGATCAGACTGCGGGCATTTTTATAACTTGTGATATATGTCGGATCTCCGGACATAATGTATCCCACGATCTGATTGATCGGATTGTATCCTTTCTCTGCCATCGCTTTGTATACGATTTCCAGAACATCACCGATTTTTAATTCCGGTGCTTTTTCTACTTTAAAATATTGTGTACTGCTTAA
>NZ_CAKRAS010000042.1 GCF_934295145.1 uncultured Eubacterium sp.
GAACTGTTAGGGCACTCAGATGTCAGTACCACCATGAATGTCTATGCACACTCTACAAGAAAAGCCAAGCGGGAATCCGCAAAGTTACTTGATAAAGTGGCAGGCAATGACTAAATAAAACTTTCCCTTATTTCCCTTACGATTATCTCATAAGGGCAAAAATAAGGGAAAATACATATCATTTCACTAATGAATGGACTGGAAAGCCTGTAAAATAGGGAAAGTTAGAAAGATATTTCGGCAAACATGAATTTATTGAAATGTACCTTTATATTTATTATAAAGCTCTTTGATCTGTTCCAGCTCAGACGCAGTCAGCGTATCTTTTGCGTATTGTTTTAATCCGGCAGTATCACCGCTGGTGATGTAGGAAGATGCTTCTTTCATGGTATCTGCGGACATATGATTCGTAATGATCTGATCTACGGTTGCACGGTCTGTATCGCTCATAGCATCAAGGATTTCCTGGGCATTGACGCCTGCAATGGCAGATGTATCGGATGTGATTTGTGACTCCAGAAGTTTTTCAGCTACAACTCCGGTGGCTCTTGTTTTTATTTTTGGTAAGGCAACAAAATAGCCAACCAGTAAAATAATCACGATAGCAAACAGAAAAACAATAAATTTTTGAAAACGGTGCCGTTTATGTGGATATGCCATAATGTAACCTCCTCTTAATGTCGGTGAGAAAATGCAATGATACTGAGAAGAATGTAATAGATTACGTTAATCAGAATCATGTATCAAGTCTCATGTGTTGTCGATTTTACCTGTTTCTACTTATTATAGCATGTATGATGTGGCAAAACTGCGAATTCAAAGAATATTAAGGAAATCTTCAAACTAAGGGAAAGATTTTCGGCTGGCAAAAGTGCTTTGTGCCTTACCCTGAATATTTGCATTTGTATGTAAAAACCGTTATAATCAGAAAACAGGAAAAATGAGGTAAGAAGAAAGGAACACATACATATATGGCAGCGATTTTTTTTGATATTGACGGGACTTTATGGGACAGGGACAATAACATTCCACAGAGCACAAAAGAAGCAATTCATCAGCTTCAGGAGAACGGACATCAGACCTTCCTCTGCAGTGGAAGGACACGCGTGTTTATCAACAGTGAAGAGCTGCTCGGTATGGGATTTGACGGCATTGTCTGCGGTTGTGGCACCTTTATAGAATATAAAGGAAAAGAAATGCTGTACAAAGAGATTGACCGGGAATTATTGAAAAAGGCAGTACGGATATTTTATGATTATGATATTGCCATGGTTATGGAAGGCCGCCATATGCTGTACATGGATGCAGACAAGATCAGCAGAGATGCATACGGAAGATATCTGCTGGAGGTTATGAAAGACTGTATGCTGCCGATTCAAGGGCATGAGGAACAGTGGGAAGCAAGTAAGTTTTCTGTGCTGATTCATGATCGGGATTATCCGGCGGTGATCGAATTATTAAAGGATGATTATGATTTTATGGTTCACGGGGATGTGGCCATGGAAGTAGTACCAAAAGGATACAGCAAAGCGAGCGGAATTGCTTTTGTATGCGAAAAACTGGGAATAGATGTAAAGGATACCTATGCATTCGGTGACAGTGCCAATGATGTAGACATGCTGGAGTTTGCCGGTGTGGGAGTCGCGATGGGTGACGGAACAGATGTGGCTAAGGAACATGCGGACTATGTGACCAAAGGACTGCATGAAGACGGTATTTATCATGCGCTGAAGCATTTTGCATTAATCTAGCACAAGTAAAACCTGTGCTATTTTGGAAAACTAAAGCTCAAATTATTGAAAAATAAATCACAGAAAGATCAGGATGACCAAAACGGTTGTTCTGGTCTTTTTTTATTTGAACGCAGAATAAGCATTCCCCCGCTTCAAGTACGTAGAGCATTAAGCGGTGGGTAGGGGGGATGCTTATGTCAGTTACGGATTTAAAATAGCTAGATACGGAATGACTATTGTCGAAAAAAATGACAAATGATAAAGTGGTCATCGCAAATATTTAGGGAATGATATCAATGAAATGTAGGGCATGAGATGAAAAATACAGCCAATTTTTATGGAAATGATATCATAAAATGTCCGACAAAAATAAGGTGGAGGTAAGATTGTGAAATTTAGGAAAAGACAACGAATCGTGTCCAATTTTCTGGGCACAATACTTAGTTTCTGCATGTTATTTATTGTTGTTGGAAGCCAGCAGACCGTGTATTCGGTACTTGCAAGTGAGCAGAATGCAGCAGAATGGAGGCAGCAACAGTCGTCAGAGACAGGTGGTGTGGGAGATCGTTTAGATGGAGATTATGCATATATTTCTGAAGTGGGAATTTTAATGGATCAGACGACAAAATCAGGTTTTGCTGTTCGCACAGGAACCGCACCATGGGATGAAGAAACTGAAAAAAACATAGCCGGAAATGACACTACAGATTTGGATAATACGGTTCGCAGTTTTGATATTGTGAGCTATACGACATACTTCAGAAGTAAGATGAGAGATGACGCAGCATATAGCGGACACAGAACCGGAACTTTACATTTTGAATTTATTGTTCCAGGAGAATCCAATATGGTTCAATATGAAATCGATTCTATGGGATGGCTTACGGCAAAGGCAGAGGCACAATATAAAGTTACAGAAGCAAGGTATCAGGGGCAAATCTGTCAGGTACTTCAAGGCAGTTATCTGTGGGAACCGAATGAAGATAATCCGGTAGCAATCGGAGAAAGTTATCAGGAATTGAATGTTGTGTTACGCGTCCTCGCAATGCATAACGGTGAGACACTTCAACCATATTTTACATTCTGGTTAGAAGGAAACGAAGTACAACAGGACAGAGAACAGATTGTAACAGGAAGTGATACAATCTGCTCTGCACATGGAGAGATTGAATATAAAACAATAGAGGCTCCTGAAATAAATGTTACAGCAGCACCGCGCTACAATATTCAGTTAAAAAGCTGTGATCCCAGAGCACAGTATATTAACTTTTTTGATTTTTCGACTGGAAATAAGCTGGCTCAGAACCAGAATGCCGGAACTGTGTATGGACGTGTGAATGTGCTTGGTATTACACTGCAGATTTATGGAAAAAGTCCACAGCATGGGTTACGTGGATGTGAAATTCCAGATGGAAAACCAATCACCTTTGATTTGGAATTAGCTTCAGAATACATAGGAACAGACGGAAACACTTATGATACCAGCGATCGGTATCAGCCATTGCTCTGGAGTCTGGATGCAAATATCAAAAGTAATGAACAGGGGGATGGACGTGAGATTGCAGGCAGTTACAAATTTGCAGCAGGCGGTGCTCCGATGAATAAAGGAACAGCATACGAAAGCTGCAAAGATGGCGGAAGATGGACAGCTGTACAGGAAGGTACGACATTACAAATTACAGTGACAGAGTATCAGGTAGATCTGAATCAGTTACCATATGCGGACGGTAATGTAAGCCCAGGAATCTATACCTACTATGATCCGATGACAACACAGCATTACTGGGATATTCAGCAAGCATGTTTTTCTGCCGGAGAGTGCTGGATCGTGCAGCCATTTTATGATAAAGATGAAACTTATGTGGTAGATGAATATGCTACGGGAACATTTACAATGTCGGTGACAGATCAGAATCTGAAAGCAACTGGGGAAAGCGGACAGCTACTTGATAATGTTTCAGATAATAAAAATCAGATGGAACAGTCAGATGATCATGCAGCATTGCCTATGGCGCTGGAACAGCCTGGAACCATTGATCAGTCAGTTAATTATCAGCAATATGGAAAAATCGAGTATGGTTCTTCTCTGACAGACGGATGCTTTGAGAATGGAAAAGACTGGATCGTAGCCGGTGGACAGTTAAACATTCAGGAAATGTTGAAACAGAACAGTGCAGAAGGTATGTACACTGGTGTGGCATATGATGATCTGATTAAGTTCGATGATCAGTTTTTTGAACTGGAAGAGGTAAAAAAGGGAAGCAGCGCCGGAATGCAGCAGATGACAGACCAGTTTTTATATGGTGCAAAGTCGGATAAAAGTGGTTGGAATCATCAGAATTTAAATCCTGATGAAGAAGGTTATGATCTGGAAATGATGCAGGCAACAGCAGATGACCTGATTTTCTTTTCTTCCTTGGAGGAATTACGCAGTCATGGATACACTTGTGTGGCGGTTCTATGGGAGGCGAGAGGACTTGCATCCGCACAGTCTACCAACTGTTACATTGGTTTACAGGGAAAAGTAAAAGATACGGTACAAAGCAATCAGGTTTATATGGTGACGCATTGTGCCAGAGCATGGAATAAACAAGATGTGGCAAAGGATATTGCTGATTTCTATAACAAAGATATAGCAGCACTGACAGATGATGATTATATCAGCTATATGAAAAGTAAGGAATTTCCGACAAGAGCAGACAGTCAGCAATCCGTTTCTTATACAGAGTATCCAGACGCATTCTGGGTCAATGAATATGGAAGCAGAGATGGCCTAACGAATTATAAAAAAGCGGAATATAACGAATCAGGTTATGTCAGCGGTTCAGCAGGACTCAGTTACGGAGATTCCTGTCTGGTAGTGTCTTATGCAACTCAGATATCCAAAGATACGATGCAGCAGTCTGGTACTGGAAGTGCACAGGCATCCAAGCGCGCTTATGATATGGATTCTAATCAGCGTGTAGCGGATTATGTATTGAAACCGTCGGTGAAGCGGACAGTAGGAGAATCACAGACGGAGGATATGAGTATTAAAACAACGCTGTACATAAAAGATGTTCTGCCGAAAGGGCTTCATTACATTTATGGATCTTCATATCTGGGAGGTACGTATACGCAGCGTTCCGAAGGAAAACAGGGACAGATAGAAAATGGGCAGAAGCTGGATCCGGAGATTACCGAAAATGAAGATGGAACGACAACGCTTGTATGGACATTGAAAAATGTGGTTTTTACAAATCAGGAAATAATGTATTTTGATCCTATTTACTATTCCTGTGAGATTGGTACAGTTGGAGATGAAAAGACGGATGTAATAAATAATCAGCAATTATTAAATCAGGTCTATATTTGGGGTAGTGATGAGCAAAAGAGAGATTTCACAGAGAAAAATGGAAACATGGCCGCAATAAGTATCCAGGTAAGTAAAAATAATTCAGTCAGTCTCGCAAAAATTGCAGACAAAGCGGTAGTGGAGCCGGGAGAAAGTATTGGTGCAGTGTTAAATGTCGGAAATAATGCCGATAATACTATGAATCTGATTGCTATGGACAGTCTGCCTTACGATGGTGATGAGGTTGGTTCTTCTTTTGATGGAGACTGTCAGGTGACGGAATTTAGGATACTAACACCGAAATTACTGGATAAGTTACGGATTTATTATACAGATGATGTTGCCCAGAGAGGAAAAACGAGTATGGATTATGTTAGCTCTGATTTTCAGAGCGAAGCAGGATGGAAGTTACTAACCGCAGATTCTGATACGGGAGTTGTAACCCTTCCAGATAATTTCTGCCCGACTGCGATTGCAGTGGTAGGCGAATTACCAGGACAGAAAACATTAAAAATGCATATTACAATGTCGGTACCGAATGGAAAAAGCGGTGATTATGTGATCAACAGGCTGACACGCGACAGTCTGGAAAGTGATTCCAGAACTTATATTTATGAGGAAGAAGATCCTCCTGTAACAGGAGTGAATGAACATACACCGGGAAAAATATCTTATGTGACGGGAGCAGCAGGAGTTATGGTGATAATCCTTCTGATTGTACAACGTTTACGGAGAAAACACAGATGAGGAAGGAACTTCGAGGTTTAATTTTGAAAGCAGGTGCTGCATTTGTGGCATTTGTGATATTGACTGGGCTTATATTTGGATTTGACAGACAGTGTGGTGACAGCATGAGCCCGGCAGTAAAAGATGGCGATCTGGTCTTTTTTTACAGACTGCAGAAAGAATATAATCGTTCGGACCTAGTTGTTCTTGAAAAGGAGGGCGATGTGCAGGTGCGAAGAATTATTGCAGGACCGGGCGACCGTGTGGATATTTCCGAAAATGGTTTGGAGATTAACGGATATCTGCAGCAGGAAGATGATATTTACACGGATACCATGCGGTTTGCAGAAGGGATTGATTTTCCGGTTACAGTGGGGCAGGAAGAATATTTTGTCCTTGGTGATAACAGAGAAAATGCCAGAGACAGCCGTATCTACGGACTGGTAAACCAGAAGGAAATCAAGGGAACGGTAATATCGTTACTCAGAAGAAGAGGATTATAGTTGGCTGAAAACACAGTAATCAGTAATCACAGATGAAAATGAAAATTTTTATAAATGATAAGCATGAAAAAAGTAAAAGAAGGAGAAAATTGATTTGAAAAAACGAATTGGAATTTTATTACTGACAGGTCTTATTTTTGCAGGAATGAGTGGAGTGACTGCGTTTGCGGAAGATGCAGGTGCAGCAATTCCGAATGTAACGACAAGTACAGATGTGAATGATGTAACGCTACCATTTACAAAAAATCTGAAAATTGCCGAGGGTGTGACAGTACCAACACAGACGTTTGGATTTGAAATCACAGCGCAGACAGATGGTGCACCACAGGCTACTATGAGCTCTGTTTCCTATACAAGCCAGGATGAAACGGGTGCGTTAACAGCAGAAAATACATATGTAATTTCTAAAGATGCTACTATTTCATTTGCACCGTTTACAAAAGCTGGCGTATACGAATATGAAGTAAAAGAAACGAGAGGAAATGGGGAGGGCATGTCATATGATGCCGGAACTTATACCCTCAGAGTGTATGTGGTCAACAGTGACAATGGTGGATTTAAGGTTAAGACGATTACGGCTGAAAAAGATAATACAAAGCAGGATAAAATTGCATTTGACAACCAGTATGTTAAAAATGGATCACTTATTATTCACAAAGACACAGTAGGAGAGCAGGCAGATAAAAAGAAAGATTTTACATTTAAGATTAGATTTCTGAAATCTGGAACAGAGGCAGAAAATGTTACTTCTTATATCGGAAAAATTGGAAATGTAGAAATTGTCTGTTCAATAGGACAGGACACAGAGTTCCAGCTTCATGATGGAGAAGAACTGTCTTTTGAATCCCTTCCGGTTGGAACAAGATACATTGTAACGGAGATAGAAGAGAATGATAACTATACACCATCCATTCAGGTAATATCATCAGGTACAGAGGTGCATCGGGCAGATGGAACAGATGGTACAGATCTGTCTTCAAGTGATAATGGAACAGATACGATTCTGGTGGGCGAGCAGGAAAATAAAGTTATTTTCACAAATACATATGCTGATACACCAACCACAGGTCTGTTTTTACAGCGTCTACCGTTTTGGGTTATGATCCTCGCAGCCGTTTGTGCAATTGCTGGTTTGGCTGTTGTAAATGGCAGAAAAAGAAGCTAGATTAACGTGAAACGCAAAGTAGTAAAGAATATTATTCATCTGGCAGAGCAGGTTCTGGATGGATGTATCATAGGCAGCATTTTACTGATGCTATGTTACGGCGGATATGCATTATGGGATACTTATCAGATCGAGCAGACAGCCAGTGCAGAAAAATTTCAGATTTACCGTCCGGATACCGGTCAGGATTCTTTTGACAGTCTGAAAAAAGAAAATCCGGAGGTGATTGGCTGGATTACAGTGGAGGATACAGAGATTGATTATCCTATCGTTCAGGCGGAAGATAATTCCAAGTATCTGAATACTGATGCAAAAGGTGCATTTGCTTTATGTGGGAGTATTTTTCTGGATTATCGGAATGCATCTGATTTTTCAGATGTAAATAGTGTGATCTATGGGCATTATATGCAGAAAGAATCCATGTTTGGCGATTTAAAACTATTTACGGATGCACGATTTTTTCAGATGCATCGATACGGGGAACTCTATTTTGCTGGGCAGTGGCATACTCTGGAATTGTTTTCTTTCTGTGAGGTAGACGCATATCAGAAAACGATATATGATGTAAAGAAGTCTCCAGAGGAGCAGGCAGAATACCTGAAAAATCTGGAGCAGATTAGTCGGTATTTCAGAAAAATAGATATTGGGGCAGAAGAACATTTTGTCAGTTTGTCCACCTGTATTCCCGGAAAAGGGACAGATGGCAGATATGTACTCACCGGTCGGATTACTGACCGGCCGGTGACGGAATAGGAAACATTATGCTCAGAATGTAGAAATGATGTTCAACCTGTATAGAAAGGCTGCCTTGATATTTTTCAACGATTGATTGGATACTTTTGCTCCCGTATCCATGCAATGATTTGTCCGGTTTTGATGTGATGGGCAGGCCATGTTCAAAAACTGGTGTGTTTGCACAATAATTTTGAATAGTGATAAAACAAAGCTGCTGATGACGGCGAATATTAACAGATAGCACCCGCTTTTGTGGATCTTCAATCTGGCGCAGGTGCTCAAGTGCGTTATCCAGCACATTGCCGAACAGTACATATAGATCAAAATCCGGGATAAATTGTAGGCCACTGCCGTCTGCCATGCAGGTCCATTGAATCTGATCCTTGCGACAGTTACGCCATGTATTGCCTAAAATAGCATCCAACGTCTGGTTTCCGGTGTTCATGGAAGAATCATAATCTGAAACAGAAGTTTCCAGTTCGGAGAGCAGTGCCTGACTTTGTTCCTGATTGGAATTGGCACGAAGTGCTGCAATCAGGTGTTTCATATCGTGGCATTGATGTTTTATATGGTCAGAGGCCTGTTTGAAGCGTTGAAATTGCTGATATTGCTGCTGGCGAAGCTGTGTTTCCAGTTCAGCTTCCCGGCGGTATTTTCCTCTCTGGAACAACAATCCCTGAGCAAGAAGAATACTGACAGACAAAAGCATGTCATATAACAGCAAAAAACGGAACAGATTCAGTGTATCCGGAGATCTGATCGCATTGGACAGGGTTCCCATTGTCCGACCGCAGCAGAGCATCAAAAACAGATAGCCAAGAGCCAGAATGCGTTCGGAATCAGGTACCGTGTAACTGAAAATTTTTTTTGTGAGAAAAAAGTAAAAAAATAGATTGCAAAGAAACATCAGCAGCAATTCCACCCACAACATATCTGGTTGAATTGGGTGCGGGTTTCGATGTGCGGCATCCGGACAAATCCATACAAATAGGGTATAAGCGAAATCCTGTACCAGATAAGCACAGGAAGCGCAATAAGCAGCAGTCAGAAGTGACAGTCTAAGACAGACAAAGAAAAACACAGTCAGCATGAGTACATACAGCAGAATATTTACGGTAGCCTGCAAAAGCATTAGGGCACAAAGAGAAAGTGTCAGAGAACCCTTGGCTGATGAAGTCAGTGTACAGATAGTCAGGTGTTGATAGGATGTAATCAACGGAGCACAGAAAAGTCCGATTACAAGTCCAAGCAGGAGACGTAAGGGGAAGTGTTCTCTCTTTTTAAACGGGATTGTAAAAATGGATGCTGTAATGAGACAGCATTGTGTCGCATTTAAATCAAATATGTTCGACAAAATATCAGATAAGATCATATGGTGGTATTCCTCCAATAAGATAATAATTGACCAAGAAAAGATTTGCTGTAAGTACGGCTCAGTGGAAGTGAAGTATGTTCTCCAAGAAATACTTCACTTTTTTCGTATCCGCTTACAAAAGCCAGATTGACAAGATAACCGTTGTGACAGCGGGAAAAATGTGTGGAATGTAATGCCTTTTCCAGTTTTCCGAGGGAGCGGTAACTGGTGGAAGAAAAGGTACCTGACGTTGTATGATAGATCAGAGTATGGTCATAAATTTCTACATAACGCAGGGTATCCAGGGGGAGACGGATTTTGCCATTTTGGCTGCTGATCACAAGAAATTGAACTTCTCTGGATTGCAGGATAGATGCGACCTGCTGCAACTTCATGGAAAAGGAATAGTAATTAACAGGCTTCAGAATATAATCAAAGGCCTGAACCGAATATCCTTCAATGGCATACTGTGCCATCTGGGTAATGAAAATGATTAGTACATCAGAATCAGTCTCACGAATCTTATGTGCAATTTCCAGACCGTTCATTTCTGGCATCTCAATGTCAAGTAAGATCAGATCCCAGTCAGAGAACGGCTGATTTAAAAAATCGGTTCCACAGGGGAAATATTCACATGTGGTCGCAATCTCTGTTTCCCTGGAAAAACGTTCTAACAGCTCCTGTACCTCAACGGCACAGGAGTATGTATCTTCTATCAGTGCAATTCGCATGGTGTATCCTCTTTTTTTAAAAAGAAAGTAATAAGTTTCTGCTCAGACAATGGTTGAGAATAATAATATCCCTGGATGAAATCTACGTTCCAGGCGTGCATATAGTCAGATTCTTCTTTTGTTTCGACGCCTTCAGCAACAATCTGGTATCCCATGGTTTGCAATGTAGAGATCATATTGTAATAAAATGTTCTTGCCATTTCATCTTTACACAGATGGGACAGTAGCGAGCGGTCCATTTTGATCACAGAAAACGGAAGCTGAAGGATACGGTTCAAATTAGCATAACCGGATCCAAAATCATCCAGGCAGAGACCGATTCCAGCAGTCGACAGCTTTTTAATGCACTCCTCGGTTTCACGAGTGTAACGGGTTGCGGAAGTCTCTGTGATTTCAAACTGGAAACAGGAGGTTGGTATACCTTCGGCGCGAATGATGGAAATCAGCTGATCGAAATAATCCGGTTTTAACAATTCGTTTGGCATCAGATTGAATTTTACTGTTTTTATTTGCTGATTCAAACATGGGTTCTGCTTCAAAAAACGGCAGATTTTTTTCAATTGCAAAGGCGTGATCTGGTAGATCATATTATTTTTACAGGCAATCCGATTCATGAAAAGTTCTGGAGAAATCCATCCGTACTTTGGATGTTTTAGACGGCTTAAAGCTTCCACTGAAGAAAATTTCTTCTCAGATATCGAATAAATCGGTTGAAACCATACTTCCAAAAGATCTTTTTTCACTGCCACGTCCAAATACTGCTCAATTTCCTGTTCGTAGAAAAATTGCTGATACGTTTCTGGTGTACATTTATGAAACTGTGATTCTTCAGGCTGTTTCGTATGTTGCAATAAGAAATCCAAAAATCCATATAAAGATTTAACATCTGGCAGATTTTTCAGTTGTCCGGCATCATAAATGATGGCAGGACAGGAAATCTTAGATGCAGTGGAACAATAATATTCGGAAGATAATTGTGCTAATTGTGCTTGCAGCATACTCGTCTCTTCATCAGAGTAGGTACAGAGTACAAAACGGTTAAAACTTAAACGGAATACCCGATGGTGTGGTGTGATCTGCCAGAGTATTTCAGCAATATCGACGACTAGTTTTCTCGAAATGTTAAACGGATAAATATTGCATATCTGTTCCAGTCGGGAAAATTCAATCATGGTTACAGTCGTATCTGGTCTTTTTTGAAATTGTTCTGTAATCCAATAGTCAAAATAGCTGGAATTGAATACTTCTGTATTAAAATCCAGATAAGCGGACGGACTGTGCAGGGTTAGATGAAGGATAACAATAGACAGTGCTGCAGTGAATCCGACAAATAGCTGTATATGGAAAATATTCTGAATGAGCATGCCAGCAAGCATGAGCAATGAGGTTTCAACTAAAGGAAAAAATCGTTTCCGAAGCTGTTTACAATAAAGCAGATTTGTAAGGAGGTTGCATCCATACCAGATCATAAGACCATAAACAAAATAAGGATATCCTTTGCCTACATGCCATAACCCATCTGATTCTGCATGGGCGATGAGCCCGGTGACAGGATTTGTCAGGGAAACAATCGCACCAAGCAGAAAGGGAACGGATGCAATTCGAATCAATAGCATATTTCTCCGGGGGAGGGTAAAGCAACTTAGAATCAATAGCAGATATGGCAGCAAAACCTGTGACAGATACAGTAACGTTGTCATAACAAGGTTGCCCGGATGTGCAGCTATTTTCTCAGTGAGAAAAAATGTAATTGAAATTCCGCAAATGCAATGCAGAATCGTGATAAAAATAATAAGAAGAAACAGTTTGCTGCGCCTGTCGTTTAATTTTCGTTGATAAACAAAATGAATCAGCTCTATGAAAAGCAAACAAAGCGCTGCCCAAAGATAATAATCTTTTAAAGCCATTTTGATGTCCTCCATAGTAAGAAAATATAATTATTTATGATGATAGATTTTATCATAAGGAAAAGAAGAATGCAATTATGTGGTATACATTTATATAGAAACAAAAATGTAGAATGTGAAAATGATAATTTATAAAGAAAAACTATATATTGCATTTTAGGGAACCATTTTTATAATAAAGCAGCAAGATAGAGATGTAATAAAACAGTTACATTTGTTAATAAAAATGAAAAAGTGAGAAAAAAAGAGAAAATCAGAGAACTAATCAGGTGATAGTGAGAATAACATGAATATATGTGAAATCATTTAGTTGCGATTCAGGTGCAAAAAAACTATTATATGACTATCGGTTAGCACTCAGAAGAAATGAGTGCTAATAAAACAAAAGAAAGCATAGAACTTATATATAGAATAAGGAGGAATCACATCATGAAATTAGTACCATTAGGTGACAGAGTTGTATTAAAACAGGTAGAGGCAGAAGAGACCACAAAATCCGGTCTGATTCTTACAACAAGTGCACAGGAGAAACCACAGGAAGCTGAAGTAATCGCAGTAGGACCTGGCGGAATGGTAGACGGTAAAGAAGTAACCATGCAGGTAAAACCGGGTGATAAAGTTATTTATTCTAAATATGCAGGTAACGAAGTAAAATTAGAGGGTGAGGAGTACATCATCGTAAGACAGAATGACATCCTTGCTGTAGTAGAGTAATTATAAATTGAAGGAGGAAGATTATCATGGCAAAAGAATTAAAATATGGATCAGAGGCAAGAAAAGCTCTGGAAGCTGGTGTAGATAAATTAGCAGATACCGTTCGTGTTACATTAGGACCAAAAGGAAGAAACGTAGTTCTGGATAAATCTTTTGGTGCACCGCTGATCACAAATGACGGTGTTACAATCGCAAAAGACATCGAACTTGAGGATGCATTCGAGAATATGGGTGCACAGCTTGTAAAAGAAGCAGCTACAAAGACAAATGATGTAGCAGGTGATGGTACAACAACCGCTACCGTTCTCGCTCAGGCAATGATCAAAGAGGGAATGAAAAACCTGGAAGCAGGTGCAAACCCAATCGTTATGAGAAGAGGTATGAAAAAAGCAACTGAGGCTGCTGTAAAAGCAATCGCAGCTATGAGCCAGAAAGTTGACGGAAAGAACCATATCGCTAAAGTTGCAGCAATCTCCGCTGGCGACGAAACAGTAGGAAATATGGTAGCAGATGCTATGGAGAAAGTTTCCGCAGACGGCGTTATCACAATCGAAGAGTCCAAGACAATGCAGACAGAGTTAGACTTAGTAGAAGGTATGCAGTTTGACCGTGGATATATTTCTGCATACATGGCAACTGATATGGATAAAATGGAAGCAAACCTGGATGAGCCATACATCTTGATCACAGATAAGAAGATCACAAACATTCAGGAGATTTTACCACTGTTAGAGCAGATTTTACAGACTGGTAAAAAATTACTCATCATTGCTGAGGATATCGAGGGTGATGCATTAACAAACCTGATTGTAAACAAATTACGTGGAACAATTACTGTTGTCGGCGTAAAAGCTCCGGGATACGGTGACAGAAGAAAAGCAATGCTGCAGGATATCGCAATCCTGACAGGCGGTACTGTAATTTCTTCCGAACTTGGTCTGGAATTAAAAGATGTAACATTAGATCAGCTTGGTCAGGCAAAATCTGTAAAAGTTCAGAAAGAGAACACAATCATTGTTGACGGTGAGGGTGATTCTGAGGCAATTAAAGCAAGAGTTGCTCAGATCCGTGCAGAGATTGAGACAACTACATCTGATTTCGACCGTGAGAAACTGCAGGAGAGACTTGCGAAGATGGCAGGCGGCGTAGCAGTGATCCGTGTAGGTGCAGCTACAGAAGCTGAGATGAAAGAAAGCAAACTGCGTATGGAAGACGCTCTGGCAGCTACAAAAGCAGCAGTAGAGGAAGGAATCATCGCAGGTGGCGGATCTGCATACATCCATGCAACAAAAGAGGTTGCAAAACTTGCTGAGACACTGGAAGGCGATGAGAAGACAGGAGCAAAAGTAATCCTGAAAGCTCTGGAAGCTCCGTTATTCTACATTTCCGCAAATGCAGGTCTCGAAGGTGCTGTTATCATCAACAAAGTTCGTGAGAGCGAGCCGGGTGTCGGATTTGATGCAGCAAAAGAAGAGTATGTAAACATGGTAGATGCAGGAATCCTTGATCCTGTAAAAGTTACAAGAAGTGCATTACAGAACGCAACAAGTGTTGCTTCTACATTATTGACAACAGAGTCTGTTGTAGCAGACATCAAAGAGCCAGCTCCGGCAATGCCGGCAGGTGGTGCACCAGGAATGGGAATGATGTAATTCAACAGCTCACATATGCCCTGACAAAAAAGCCGTCCGCATGCTTGCATGTGGGACGGCTTTTTGGACTTTCTCTTTTAATATCGTTTAGCCAATTATATCGGCGAGCGGACAGATCTGAACGTCATTTTCAGTAAGTACTTTACGGATTTTTTCTACAAAAAGCAGTGCTTTTTCGCCATCTCCGTGTACACATACAGAATCAGCCTGAATCGGAATATCTTTTCCGGTGACAGCAGTGACAACTCCTTCTTTTACCATACGGATGACACGGGCAATTGCCTCATCTTCATCTGTGATCATGGCACCTTCTTTACGACGGTTTACTAACGTACCATCTTCTTCATATCCACGGTCAGCAAATACTTCACTGGCTGCTTTTAAGCCACAGTCTTTTGCAGCACGGATCATTTCGCTTCCGGATAATCCCATAACAATAATTTCAGGATCATAGTCGTGGATCGCTTCGCAGATAGCCAGAGACAGAGCATAATCTTTGGCAGCCATGTTGTACAAGGCTCCATGCGGTTTGACGTGCTGCAGGCGCATTCCGTTCGCCTGACACATGCCTCCTAGAGCGCTGATCTGATACAGTGTGTAAGCTTTGGCTTCTGCTGGGGAAATTGCCATATTTCTGCGGCCAAATCCCATTAGATCCGGAAGTCCCGGATGCGCTCCGATCTTGATGCCAGCCTCTTTGGTGAGGGCAATGGATTCCAGCATTACGACAGGATCGGATGCATGATATCCGCAGGCAATATTTGCAGAAGAAATAAGGGGAATGATTTTTTCGTCCATTCCAATGGTATAGTGGCCGAAGCTTTCGCCCAGATCACTATTTAAATCTACCTGATACATGGTAAAGACCTCTCTTTCTGTTCAAGAATGCTCTCGGCATTCTTGCTGCGAGATGCACGTTATGCAATGTATGACATATTCTTCTGTGCATCTCTGCAAGTCTAAAATTTGCGGATTTATTAGTCCAGACGCAAAATCCGTTCAATAAAACCGGTGTCGGCTTTTCCTTCACAGAACTCTGGATTTTTCAGAATACGATACTGGAAATCTAGGTTGGTTTCCACGCCCATGATAAGCATTTCATCCAATGCAGAACGCATTTTCTGTAATGCAGCTTTACGATCCGGTGCATGTACAATGACTTTGGCGATCATGGAATCGTATTCGGAAGGAATGCGGTAACCGGTGTAAAGGGCAGTGTCTACGCGGACGCCGTTTCCAGCCGGCAGGTGCAGATGTTTAACTACGCCGGGACTTGGCATAAAGTTTTTCTCCGGAATTTCCGCATTGATGCGGCATTCGATGGCATGTCCCTTTGGTGTGACATCATTCTGGGAAAAACTTAGCGGTTCTCCCATGGCTACGCGAATCTGTTCAATGATCAGATCGGTACCGGTGACCATTTCTGTGACACCGTGTTCTACCTGAATTCGGGTGTTCATTTCCATGAAATAGTAAGTGCCTTTTGGATCTACGATAAATTCGACAGTTCCGGCATTTGTATAATTCACTGCTTTGGCTGCAAGAATTGCGTCATGATTCATGGAGGCACGCATTTTTTCTGTGATGGCAGGAGATGGAGATTCTTCAATCAGCTTCTGATGATTTCGCTGTACCGAGCAGTCACGTTCTCCAAGTGCAACAACGTTTCCGAAATTGTCAGCCATGATCTGAATTTCCACATGGCGCGGATTTTCGATATATTTTTCGATATACATTGTATCATCACCAAATGCATTTGCAGATTCCCGTTGTGCCATGTTGAAATGAAATTCAAACTCGTCTTTGGACTGTGCCACGCGCATACCTTTTCCACCGCCGCCGGAAGATGCTTTGATCATTACCGGATAACCAATCTCATCAGCAAATTTTTCACCGGTTTCAGCATCATAGACTGGTTCTCTTGTGCCGGGAACGACAGGTACTTTGGCATCCATCATGGTCTGGCGTGCATGGGATTTATTTCCCATACTGTTGATGACTTCTGCAGTCGGACCGATAAATGCGATGCCATATTCGTTGCAGAGACGGACAAAATCTGCATTTTCAGATAAAAATCCAAATCCCGGATGGATGGCATCAGCACCGACATTGCGGGCTGCTGTGATAATGCGTTCCATATTCAGATAATTGTTGCGGGCAGGACCTTCTCCAATGCAGACACGCTGATCCGCAAGTTGTACGTGAAGACTGTTTTGATCTTCTTTGGAATATACAGCGACGCTGCGGATTCCCATGTTTCGGCAGGCGCGGATAATGCGGACTGCGATTTCCCCGCGATTTGCGATTAATATTTTGTGAAACATCAGCAGGCCTCCTTAGTCATCCAGTTTCTTTACCTTAAACAGTGGCTGGCCATATTCGATTTTCTGTTCATTGCTGACCAGTACTGCTTCGATTTCACAGTCAAAATCACTTTCAATTTCATTCATCAGTTTCATAGCTTCCAGAATACATACAGTCTGTCCGGCTTTAACCCGGTCACCGACTTTTACGAAGGCTTTTGCCTCCGGTGACGGAGCAGAGTAGAAAGTGCCGACAATCGGAGATGTGATGTAAGTTTCATCTTCGGATTCTTCCTCTGCCTGGGCAGCAGGTGCTGTCTGTGCGATGGTGACTGCGGCTTCTCCCGGAACACCCATGGTTCCGCGGCGGCTCATTTTAATCTTTGTATCGCCTTCCTGGATGGAAAACTCCAGCATGGAGGAATTTTCGATAATCTGTACAAGTTTTTCAATCTGTTGTAAATCCATGATAATTTGTTACTCCTTTAATGTTCAATAAAAGAATTCTATCTAATAGGAAGATTGTGTGAAAACACGTCCAATCTGTTGATACAGAATCCTGTGTTTAGATGTGCAGTGATTCTGAGAAGAATATGTCAGCTTTCGCTGACCAGAATCACGCACCAAGTCTCACGTGTGTTCGACTTGAATCAGTAGTTAGTCCTGGAACAGCTTTGTCAGGCGCTTAGCTACCAGCCTGCAGTCCAGTACCTCTTTACATGGCTGATAAATTTGTTTGCGGAATTCCTGCAGTTCGTGCAGTTCATCCTGCATCAATTGCTGGGCTTCTTCCACAGTAACTGCCTGAAACCGTACTTTGTGATCTGTTTTCCGCTGAACAAGTTTTGGAATATCCACGGAAATGACAGTGGCAATTTTGGCATATCCTCCGGTGGTCTGGCGGTCAGAAAGCAGAATGATCGGTTTTCCGTGGCTTGGTACCTGAACGGAACCAAAGGCAATTCCATCGGAAATAATATCCGATGTCGTTTTGTAGGCGATAAAAGGCCCTTCCAGACGGCATCCCATGCGGTCAAATTCGCTGGTTACAGTATATTCTGATTCCAGGAATGTTTTTCGCCCTGCAGTGGTAAAAGATTTATCCTGTGGTCCCATGATGACACGTAAAGTCACCTCATCCTGGTCAAATTCATCAAGATCCAGGGTGCGGGACAGGTAATACGGTAAATATCTTCGCTTGATACGGAAACCGACATAATCTCCGTCCATCAGGCGGCGTCCTTTATATCCACCGATGGAGCATTTGATATTGGTAGAACGGCTGCCCATTACCACCGGGATATTCAGGTAACTGGAAAAAGCGATGTAGCCGCGACTTCCGGTTCTGGCTCCACGGAAAGATAAGATATCGCCGCGGTGCATGTAAACAGCGGTATAGTTTTTGATCGGTTTACCATTTACCTGTGGCTGGAAATCTCCGCCGGTGATAGCAATGATGGTCTCGGAAGTAAATTCCAGGGTTGGCCCCATCAGCGTAAATTCCAGAACAGCTTCATTTTCCGGATTGTCCAGAAGCAGATTTGCAATTTTAAAGGAACGTACATCCATGACACCGGACACGCCGAAGCCCTGGCTCTGATAGCCGGTTCTTCCAAGATCCTGTACGGTTGTGAGCATGCCGCCTTTTAATACACGAACGCCCATTGGTTACACCTCCTTTGGATGAATGGTACAGGTATAAGTACCGTTATCCACTTCATTTTTTATGTTTGCAAAATCAGATTCACTGACCGGGACGAAACGGATGTAATCACCTGCTTCAAAAAGAATCGGAACATCACGGTTCGGATCATAAGTTTTAACCGGTGTCAGTCCGAGTAACTGCCAGCCACCCGGGGAATCCAGTGGATAGATGCCGGTCTGGGAACCGCCGATGCCGACACTTCCGGCCGGAATCCGGATACGGGGATTTGCCAGACGTGGAGTGTGAATACGCTCATCCAGACCGCCCAGGTAGGAAAATCCGGGTAGAAATCCAAGCATGTAGATCAGGTAGTCACTGGATGAGTGAATAGCAATGACTTCCTGCGTGGTAAGGTTTGCATGTTTTGCAATATTTTCCAGATCCGGGCCGTATTCTCCGCCGTAGCATACCGGAATTTCAAAAATACGGGAAGAAGAAGCTTTTTTGCTGACTTCCAGTTTTAATAATTTTTCCAGACGGCGTTTTAATTTGCGATAGTCAATGACCCGTGGATCGTAGTTGATGAGAAGGCTTGTGAAGGCAGGGATCACATCTGTGACACCTTCCAGATGCTGTTCTCTCATCAGATGCACAAATGCAGTGATCTGTGCATTGATTTCAGGAGAAATCTCCTGCCCAAACTGAATGAGCAGGGAGGAATCTCCGGCGGTAAGAATTTTTGTGTCTTTCATAATTGATCATGCTCCATTATGCAAAAAGTGTTGCAAGGTTTCCAAGGGAGGTGATGCCAAGGTATGCAGAGATGATAACAACAATGATACCAAGGATCAGCAGCCAGGTTGGATGGTGGTAATCTTCACCCATGATAGTTTTCTTTTTGGAAGCTACCAGACACACACCCAGGGTGATCGGAAGAATCAGACCGTTTAAGGCACCTGCCAGAACGAGCAGAGTAGCCGGCTGACCGATCAGAGCCATGACGATGGTGCTGAGGATGATAAATCCGACAATAAACCATTTTTCATTTTTTTCAATTACTTTGCTGAATGTCTTCAGGAAAGATACGGAAGTATATGCACAGCCAACGATGGAAGTGATGGCAGCACATAAAAGCACAAGCCCGAAGAAGCGATATCCGATCTCACCGGCACCGATTTTGAATGCATCAGCAGCAGGGTTGGACGGATCCAGTGTATGAGCACCGGAAGTTGCAGTAGCAACGACAACACCAAGGATAGCAAGGAATAACAGTACACGTACGATGGTTGCGATACCAAGTCCCATAACAGAACTTTTTCTGATTTCACTAAGATTTTCCTTTTTCGTGATACCGGCATCAATCAGACGATGTGCACCGGCAAATGTGATATATCCGCCGACAGTACCACCAAGTAATGTCAGGATTGCAGGGAAGATATCGCCCATTGGTGCAGATGGTGCAACGGTTTCTTTTAATGCATAGCCAACTGGTGGACGAACAATGAGGATCACTACAAAGATGACAGCGATCATGAGTCCGCCAAGTACTTTAGTCAGTGTGTCCATAGCTTTTAAAGCATTTTTAAATAAGAAAACAAGAACAGCAATGGCACCCGCCAGGAAATATCCTGCAGTGGTCGGGATACCAAGCAGTGTATTAAAACCAAGCGCACCTCCGCCAACGTTACCGATATTGAAGACCAGTCCACCGGCAACGATCAAGAAAGCTACTACATAACCGAGTCCCGGAAGGACTTTATTTGCCACATCCTGTCCACGCATACCGGATACACAGAGTACACGCCATACATTTAACTGTACGATGGCAGCCAGTATGATAGAAATCAAAATGACAAAGCCGAAACTTCCGTGTAAGCTGTCTGTGAATTTTCCGGTCTGGGTCAAAAATCCCGGACCAATGGCAGAAGTTGCCATAAGAAAGGCTGCACCGATGAGAGCACCGGCATTCTTTTTCTGGTTGTTTTTGTTCATAAGCATCTCCTTCTGTATGATATGTACTCTCAGAACTGTTAAAAAGATTTCTGGAGTCCATTTTTATAGTGCTACTATTATACATAAATATGATTACAGTGTCAAAAGGTCTGAGTCCACCTGTGCTTGCACAAGGGTGGATGAATGACCTTGGGGCACGCCCCGATATGAGCATAAAAGTGGGATTTTTATCCCACGATATGCGAATAGCGGGAAGGATTGTGGGAGTGCAAAGCACGGAACAATCCGTGTAATCAAGATATGGGTGTTTTGACACCCATATCATAAATATAAGAAGTACAAACCTTTTTATCAGCAACCCAAATAAATAAAGTGAAAGTGTCACTTGTATGTTGCCGGAGTTAGTGTTACAATAGTCTAAGAAATTGCATAGGGATTTGCATGAGATTATGAGCTGAGCAAAAAGAAAAACCATGAGAATGGTTTATTTTTGCTCGGCTTTTGTTAGTTAAAGGAGAAGAATGTTATGTATGATGTAATGATCATTGGAGCAGGCGTGACAGGCAGTGCGATAGCACGGGAACTGATGCGTAAGAAAAGAAAGGTAGCAGTATTGGAGCGCTGTAGTGATATTTGTGAAGGAACCAGTAAGGCAAATAGTGGTATTGTACATGCAGGATTTGATGCAACACCTGGAACATTAAAAGCGAAGATGAATGTGCAGGGAAGCAAGAGGATGGAAGCACTTTCGAAGGAACTTGATTTTTCTTATAAGCGGAATGGTTCACTGGTGCTTTGTTTTGAAGATGCGGACAGATCAAAATTGGAAGAATTACTGGAAAAAGCGGAGAAAAATGGTGTGGAAGGATGTCAGATCATTTCCGGTGATGAAGTACGGCAGATGGAACCGCAGGTGTCGGATCAGGTTGTGGCTGCACTGTATGCGCCGGCAGGCGGCATTGTATGTCCTTTTGGATTGACGATCGCACTGGCAGAAAATGCATTTACTAACGGTGCACAGTTTTTCCTGAACCAGGAAGTGCAGCATATTGTAAAAAAAGATGGATATTATGAGATCCACACGCAGGATCATGTATATGAGACAAAACTGGTAGTAAATGCTGCGGGAGTTTATGCCGATGTTTTTCACAATATGGTCAGTGAACAGAAGATTCAGATCATTCCACGCAAAGGTGAGTACTGTCTGCTGGATAAAAAAACAGGCGCATTTGTCTCTCATACGATTTTCCAGCTTCCGACAAAATATGGAAAAGGTGTACTGGTAACGCCGACCGTACATGGTAATCTGATGCTTGGACCGACAGCGGTAGACGAATTGGATAAGGAAAATATCGCAACCACAGCAGAAGACCTGGAGGATCTGCAGCAGCGTGCGAGCTTAAGTACACCGAACCTGCCAAAACGCCAGACTATTACATCATTTGCCGGTCTTCGCGCACATACACAGAAGAATGATTTTATCATTGAAGAAGTGGCAGATGCACCGGGATTTATCGATGTGGCAGGGATTGAATCTCCGGGACTTTCCAGTGCACCGGTGATTGGCGTTTATGTGGCAGAAATGATTGAAAAACTGCTTCCAGCAGAGGATAATACAGAATTTATATCCACAAGAAAAGGTGTGGTCTGCATGGAAGAACTGAGTGTGGAAGAACGCCATGAGATGATCCGTAAGAATCCGGCGTATGCGAATGTAATCTGCCGCTGTGAGATGGTGACAGAGGGAGAAATTCTGGATGCAATCCACCGTCCATTAGGAGCCACAACTTTGGATGGCGTGAAACGCAGAACCCGTGCAGGAATGGGCAGATGTCAGGCAGGATTCTGTTCCCCGAAAACCGTGGAAATCCTTGCAAGGGAACTTGGATGCGACATCAGCGAAATTACGAAAAAAGGCAGAAATTCAGGATTCCTGACCGGATATGATAAGGAGGAACTGTAGCATGAAAACGAAAATTGCAATTATCGGCGGCGGTCCTGCAGGCCTGGCAGCAGCAGTTGCGGCACGAAAGGCCGGTGTGGAAGATATTTTGATTTTAGAGCGTGATGAGCAGCTTGGCGGTATTTTAAACCAGTGTATCCACAATGGATTTGGGTTACATACGTTTCAGGAAGAACTGACAGGACCGGAGTATGCGGCTCGTTTTATTGCAGAAGTGGAAGAAATGCAGATTCCATATCTGCTGTCAACCATGGTGGTAGATATCAGTCCGGAGAAAAAGATTACCTGTATGAATCGCGAACAGGGCATGTTTGTGGTAGAGGCGGAAGCCATCATTTTGGCCATGGGATGCAGGGAACGTCCGAGAGGTGCCCTGAATATTCCAGGATATCGTCCGGCGGGAATTTATTCTGCAGGAACGGCACAGCGTTATGTGAATATAGAAGGAAGAATGCCAGGCAAAAAAGTAGTCATTCTCGGTTCCGGGGATATCGGCCTGATCATGGCGCGGCGCATGACATTTGAAGGTGCTAAAGTGCAGGTGGTGGCAGAATTGATGCCATATTCCGGTGGATTGAAACGAAACATCGTACAGTGTCTGGATGATTATGAAATTCCGTTAAAATTAAGTCATACTGTGGTAGATATCAAAGGAAAAGACCGGGTGGAGGCAGTTACGATCGCACAGGTGGATGAAAAATTAAAACCGATTCCGGGAACAGAAGAAACCTACGAGTGTGATACTTTACTGTTATCCTGCGGATTAATCCCGGAAAATGAGCTTTCCGGAAAACTGGGTGTGGAATTAAGTACGGTGACTTCGGGGCCGATTGTAAATGAGAGTCTGGAAACCAATATTCCGGGTGTGTTTGCCTGTGGAAACGTATTACATGTGCATGATCTGGTGGATTATGTATCGGAAGAGGCTGGCGCAGCAGGAACCTTTGCGGCAGAATATGTGACACAGCAATTTGCAGAAGACACGACAGAAATCGCTATCTGCCCGGAGGGGGGTGTGCGCTATACCGTGCCGTCTTCCATTCATCCTCATCGGATGCAGGACAAACAGATCGTCCGTTTCCGCGTTGGAAATGTATACAAAGACAGTGAACTCTGTGTTTATTTTGATGACACTTGTATCATGCGTCTGAAAAAGAAAGTTATGGCACCGGGCGAGATGGAGCAGGTAATCTTACAAAAGAAAAAATTGCAGGAATATGAAAATCTGTCCAAAATAACAATTCGAATCGAACAGGGGGAAGCATAATGGAACGAAAAGAACTGATTTGTATCGGCTGCCCGCTGGGCTGTAATCTGACAGTGGAAATGGATGGCGCACAGGTGGCGTCCGTAAGTGGAAATACATGCAAACGGGGCGATGACTATGCCAGAAAGGAACTGACAGATCCAAGAAGGATCGTGACATCGACGGTACCGGTAGCGGGAGGAAATCTGCCGGTGGTATCGCTAAAAACAGAAACGGATATCCCAAAGAACAAAATCCGGGAATGTTTGCTTGCATTAAAAGGAGTGACACTTACCGCACCGGTTCAGATCGGTGATGTGATTGTGGAAAATGTGGCAGATACCGGCGTGGATGTGATTGCGACGAAATCTGTTGTTGAAAGATGATAATAGATACGATAATATAAAATATGTATACAGAAATGTTTTATACAATGATTTCCTATGGAGGAATAATATAGGAGTTGTATATATGAAAAATATATATAAGTAAGAGAACTATGAGGAGAGAGAAAAAATCATGGGGAAAAAATATATCATGGCATTAGATCAGGGAACCACAAGCTCCCGGTGTATTTTATTTGATCATGAGGGAAATATCTGTGGGATGGCACAGAAAGAACTGACGCAGATATATCCGCAACCAGGCTGGGTGGAGCAGAATCCGCGTGAAATATGGTCTACACAGTTATCTGTTTTGACAGAAGCCCTGGCTGTGACAGGAGCAATGCCAGAAGATATTGAAGGAATCGGAATTACGAATCAGCGTGAAACAACGATTGTGTGGAATCGTTTTACCGGAGTGCCGGTATACAATGCGATTGTCTGGCAGTGTCGTCGAACAGCAGAGCAGATTGACCGTCTGAAAGAGGAAAAATTTGATGAACTGATCCGTGAGCGGACCGGACTGATCGCAGATGCATATTTTTCAGCGAGCAAGATTGCGTGGATTCTGGACAATGTTGAAGGTGCACGGGAACAGGCAGAGGAAGGAAACCTTTTGTTTGGAACCGTAGATACATGGCTGATATGGAATCTGACCGGAGGCAGTGTACATGTGACAGACTATTCCAACGCATCCAGAACGATGCTTTATGATATTCACAAATGCTGCTGGGACAAGGAAATCCTGGAAAAATTTGACATCCCGGAAAGCATGCTTCCGGAGGTAAAACCATCCAGCTATATCTATGGTTATACCGATCCGGCGGTGACAGGTGGAGAAATTCCGGTGTGCGGAGCAGCGGGAGATCAGCAGGCGGCTTTGTTTGGTCAGAGCTGTTTTGAAAAAGGCGAGGGAAAAATTACATACGGAACCGGATGTTTCCTGTTGATGAATACCGGAAAAGAGCCGATCGCATCGAAAAATGGTCTCCTGACGACATTGGCAGCGAGTGTCAGTGATGAGGTAGAATACGCCCTGGAAGGAAGCGTATTTGTGGCTGGTGCGGCGATTCAGTGGCTGCGGGATGAGATGCGGATGATCAAAAGCGTACGTCAGTCAGAAGAGTACGCAGATGAAGTACCGGATTGCAAGGGAGTTTATGTCGTTCCTGCTTTCACCGGAATGGGTGCACCATACTGGGATTCCTATGCACGGGGCACCATTGTAGGTGTGACCAGAGGATGTAAAAAAGAGCATTTTATCCGCGCGACCTTGGAGTCCATCGTTTATCAGGCTTATGATGTCATTGCCGCGATGGAAGAAGATGCCGGAGTTAAAATGACACATCTCAAAGTAGATGGCGGAGCCAGTGCGAATAATATGTTGATGAAATTTCAGGCAGATATCGCAGGAATCCGTGCAGAACGCCCGAAATGCATCGAGACAACAGCACTTGGAGCGGCGTATCTGGCAGGATTGGCCGTAGGCTACTGGAGCAGCAAGGATGAAATTCGCAAAAACTGGAACCTTGGCCGTACGTTTGAACCCACCATGGAGGAAACAGAGCGTGCGAAACTGCTGAAAGGCTGGCATCGCGCAGTACGTTGTGCACTTGCATGGTCTCAGGATGAAGAATGAAATTGTAACTTCTGATGTGTTCGTTTTTCCAAAGAACAGAAAAAATGTCTTTATATCTTATGGATTTTCATGTATAATGATAAGGTTGAGTGATAATCCATAAAACAGGAGGAACTATACATATTATGAAAAAAGTAGAAGATTACGTGAGAAGTATCCCGGATTTTCCGGAACCGGGCATTATTTTCCGCGATATAACAACCGTTTTACAGGATCCGGACGGACTGAAACTTGCGATTGACGGATTAAAGGAGCGTCTGGATGGCGTTGATTTTGATGTGGTAGTTGGCGCAGAATCCAGAGGATTTATCTTTGGAGCACCGCTGGCTTACGAATTTGGCAAAGGATTTGTACCGGTTCGTAAAAAAGGGAAACTTCCATGCGAGACAGTTTGTGCCAAATATGACCTTGAGTACGGTTCTGCTGAGATCGAGATGCACAAAGATTCCATCAAACCGGGTCAGAAAGTTGTCGTAGTAGACGATCTGATCGCAACCGGCGGAACAATCGAGGCTGCCATCAAACTGATCGAGAGCCTTGGCGGAGAAGTTGTCAAAGTGTTATTCCTGATGGAACTGGCTGGATTAAACGGTCGTGAGAAACTGAAAGGTTACGATGTAGAATCTGTGATCACTTATCCGGGTAAATAAGAAAAAAGCTTTCTATGTAGAAGCGTCATTTAGAAATGATAGTTTCTATATAGAAAGCTTTTTATTTGTATGAACGCAGGTCGCAAAGCGGCTGCGTTCATGAGCAAGTAGCGAAAGCGGATTGCGAATGTCCGCTTTACATCATGCATCATAATATTTCTTTACAAAGGTAATAAAATTCTGCATCTGCGTCGTCAGGTAACGCCCTTTTTTCCATACAATACCAATATCTGTTTTCAAAGGCGGTTCCATGGGAATTGCTTTGTATTTTGGTAAACC
>NZ_CAKRAS010000043.1 GCF_934295145.1 uncultured Eubacterium sp.
TATGCACAGTTGATCGGTTGTTCCTTGGATTCACTCGTTGGCGAACTCGATCCAGAATATTCAGAAACTGCTCTCGACCGTAAACTGTATCAGAGCATCGTTAAATTAGATACAGATACAAAAGAAAAACTGTTAAAAACAATTGAGATATGGACCAAATAAAAGTTTGTATATACCAAAAAATTCCAAAGGAGCAGGAAATTTTCATTCCTGCCCCTTATTATTTTATCTTCCATATGAATCGTTCTATATCGTTACTACCGCATGTACCGTCGACTTACTAATTCCATACTTTTTAGCAGCCTGACGCACCGTTGCATTGTTGTCTATGATATATCGCGCAATTTCCATTGCCCGTTCCTCGATATAACCTTTCACTCAAATCCCCGCATAGTTTGCTTTTTTACAATCTATGCGGGGAGATTTTGATGTATGTCTGCTGTTACATTCTACAATTCAAAAATCGCAATTCTTTCTCTCGGATCATTCCCCGGAAACAAATCTTTGCAGTCAATTTCATCCACAAACATCAGCTCATCCACCGTCATCATATAGGAAATATATTCATCCGTCGGATAGTAAAAAAGCAACTGTATTTTACGCGGTTTTGCATAATAGGAATCTAGAATGCGTCCCATGACTCTCTTCAAAAGTTCCAGCGAGAATGGATTAAAAAAATAGCATCTGTCAACCGTTTCCGGCACTTCAAAAGTTTCCGCATTCGCCTGTACAAAGTCCACACGACCGGAAGCCACTGAATCGGCTTTATTATCCATAGCACGTTCAAAAATCCGTTCATCGTATTCCACACCTATCGAATGACATCTGGTCTGATACGCCAGAAAGAAATCCACCCGGCCTTTTCCACAGCCATAATCGATTACTGTATTTTCCTTACGGATGTAACCGGAATTTGCCAGACGTTCTAACACACTATACGGTGTCGGTTCATAAGGAAATCTATGCTGATTGGAGTGCGAATCATCCCGCCCCATTGTCCGAATATGTAAAAGTTTATCCCATCTTGTTTCGTTTTTATCTTCTCTCATGAGTTTGTTCCACCTTTTTGCTTTGTCGCCTTATTTTACTCCTTTTTACATTTCTGCACATATACTTTTTTATCCGTTTCTTTCCACCTATTTTATATTGTTCGTAACTAATCCAGATCACGCAGGACGGTAAAATTACTGATGGTGAGATAAAACCAAAATCTCCCAGTAGCAAAGATTTTACCCACTGCTCCGAGAGACTTTGTATTTTTCGAATGAGCTTCGCTCAATTATTCTGTTCCAAATTTTTCAAAATTCTTTTTCTGCGAAATAGTACTCAACTATCTTTTACTTTACCAGATCGTAACACTTAGATATCTTCTCTGCCATATTTTTTCCGCAGTACAAGTAACAGCAAAAGTTCAAGCACGATACAGATTGGCAGTGCGATCCATGCTGCGCCTAACATCCCAATTGCATTAAATATACCCATCAGCGCATATCCAACGCAACAGATTGCTGCAACTGTCATTGCATATGGAATCTGTGTAGTTACATGGTTGACATGATGACAATGTCCGCCTGCAGATGCCATGATCGTTGTATCAGAAATCGGAGAACAATGGTCACCACATACAGCACCTGCCAGACATGCGGAAATGGAAATAACCATCATTGTTCCGGATGGAAATACACCGATTACGATTGGAATCAGAATTCCAAATGTTCCCCAGGAAGTTCCTGTTGCAAAAGCCAGACCTGTTGCCACGGCAAAAATAATCACCGGCAGGAATCCCTGCAATGAATTTGCGGATCCTGCTACCAGATCTGCCACAAATACATTTGCTCCAAGAAGATTCGTCATTCCAGAAAGTGTCCATGCAAAGGACAGAATCAGAATCGGAGCGATCATAGCTTTAAATCCTTCCGGAATACATTCTGCAAATTCCTGGAAAGAAATGACATTTCGAAGCATGTAATATACAAAAGTAAAAATAAGTGCTATAAATCCACCGATTACCAGTCCGACGGATGCATCGGATCCTGAAAATGCACTGATAAAGCTTTCTCCCTCAAAAAATCCACCGGTATATACCATTCCGACTATGCAGGCCGCAATCAGCACAACAACTGGGAGAATCAAATCCAAAACAATTCCTTTACTGCTCTCCTGCCCTTCATCACTTTCATCATACGGGCGCTCCGGTGTGGTAAACAGATCACCTTTGATTGCATTTAATTCATGCGTACGCATTGGACCATAATCCACCCGGAACACGGTCAGACCAATAATCATAACCAAAGTAAGGATTGCATATAAATTGTACGGGATTGTCTGTAAAAATACTGCAAAGCCATTAATTCCAGAATCTTCTGGAACTGAAGATGTAACTGCTGCCGCCCAAGAACTGATTGGTGCGATAATACATACCGGTGCTGCTGTGGCATCAATGATATAAGACAATTTTGCTCTGGAAACTTTATGGGTATCCGTTACCGGACGCATAACACTTCCTACTGTCAGACAGTTAAAATAGTCATCCACAAAGATCAAAATGCCAAGAACCATAGTAGCAAGCTGTGCACCGATTCTTGTTTTGATTCTCTTTGACGCCCACTTACCAAATGCTGCTGATCCACCTGCTTTATTCATTAACGCAACCAGAATACCCAGCATAACAAGAAACATCAGAATACCAATATTCCAGCCATTGGCCAGCTTATATACCATACCTCCATCTTCATTGAAAAACATGGTATTCATCATCAGCTCCAGATTCCCGTTACTATACAGTAATGCACCTACGACAATACCTGTAAACAGAGATGAGTACACTTCTTTCGTAATCAGAGCCAGCCCAATTGCTACCACCGGTGGCAACAAAGCAAAGACCGTTGCATACGCCCCGCATGTATAATTCTCCGGGTCTGCTATTTTTCCCGGTGTCACCACTGATACCCCGATCAGTACTGCTATGACCACCAACAGACAGATCATTACGACTTTTTTGCTTTTTCGCATACCTCACACCTTCCTTTCTGCTTCTCTGCTGCTTATTTTTTCTTGAGAATCATCAGAAAAAACTTTGGCTTTTCTGAATTTTCACCTTCGCAATGGTTGTAAAGCAGATATTCGCAATCCGCTTTCGCTACTTGCTCTTCAATCAATAAGCTCCCGCAGAGAAAAATCTCTCCTATGTTTCGTTGTGACCACCATATGGCAGTCTCGATGAAAAGCCACAAACTGCTGGCAAACATCTTCTACTCCACTCAAAACTCCTGCCGGATTTATGACAGAGAAATAATCCATTCCCTGCACCAGTCCAACACCTGTATATTTCACATAGCTTTCTTTGTATGCCCATACTTTGCAAAAATGTGCGTATCCATTTTTTTCTAACCATGTTACTTCCAGCGGATGAAAGAAACGTCTGGCCAACCGATCAGCCCGGCATTTCTGCTCCTTCTGGATATCCAGTCCCACCGTTTCCCGGCTGATGGCACATGCCCACCAGTCCCCACTGTGGGAAATGGAAAATTGTATGTCTTTTACATTTTGAAAATATGGTTTCTCCTTGTAGTCGACAGCCGCCAGTTCCAGCTGTTCCGGAAGCGGGAAAGCATTCTCCCGGGCATACTGGCGTACTGCTTTCTCCAAAAGTTCATGAGATTTTTCCTTTTTCTCATCCCATTTTCGATAATAAATTTCTATATTCATATGCTGCTTATTTCATGTATAGCACAATAGTTTCAAATCTGACACTTATCAAATGAAAAAATTACATCAAGTATCCATTTGGCAACTCCGATTTGTGTACACATTATATCACTACTTCCTATATTTGTCATATAATTTTTTAAATGCAGGAACACTTCTTTTTGCAACATCTGCCGGTACACAGTAAGAGACGCGAACCCAGCCCGGTCCGTAGAATGCGGTACCCGGTGCCATCAAGATTTTTTCCTCTTTCGCACGCTCACAGAATTTTGTATCGTCTTCTTCCAGAGCCTTTACAAACAAGTAAAACGCTCCGTCCGGATGAATACAGGTATAACCGATCTCTGTCAGTGCGTTGTACAGAATGTCTCTGGTCTCCTGATAAATGCTGATATCAACAGACGCATCCACGCATTTCAGCAGCATTTTCTGCTGAAGAGATGGTGCATTAACATAACCAAGATAACGCATAGAAGCTGTCATACCTGCGATCAGATCCTCATAATCCTGAACACATGGCTCCATAGCGATATATCCGATACGCTCGCCCGGGATGGAAAGTGCCTTGCTGTAAGAATATACTACAATCGTATTTTCATAGTAATCAGTCAGATATGGTACTTCAATATCATAAGCAAGCTTGCGGTATGGCTCATCGGAAACCAGATAGATTGGATGACCATACTCTTCCTGTTTTTTCTTCAAAATATCAGTAACCATACGGATAGACTCTTCTGTATATACCGCACCTGTCGGATTGTTCGGCGTATTGATCAGAACGAATCTGGTCTTTGGTGAGAGTGCTGCCTCAAAGGTCTCCGGATCCGGCTGTAATGTCTCCATGTTGCAGAGTGCAGGAACTAATTTGCCGTACATTGTTTCCACGTAGCTCTTGTACTCCCAGAAATAAGGTGCAAATGTTACGACCTCATCGCCGTCATCCAGCAATGTATTTGCAATTACTACGATAGCTGCTGCCGCACCACTTGTCATAATAATGCCCTGCTCTGTGTACTTGCAGTCATATTTCCCGTTTAGATAATTTGCAATGTGATTACGGACCTCCGGATGTCCCACGTTTGCCGGATAGCCGTGCAGTGCCAGCGGTTTCTCTGTGTCGATAATCTCTTTTAATGCCTCGTTTACTGCTACAGGCGGTTCCACACTCGGATTTCCGATAGTAAAGTTAAAAATATTTTCTGCACCGTAAATTGTAGCAAGTTTCTTGCCTTCCTCAAAAATATCACGGATACAAATGGATGAATCCAGTGACTCTCTTAAACGTTTTGAAATCATGATCTATGTCCTCCAAATCCCCTGTTCTTTTTCACATCAACGCTTTAAATCGTTATATTTTTTCATATCTTATCACATTTTTCGCAAAAATAAAAGGTTTCTTTACATCTAAGTACATTTTTGCTATACTTTTTATAACATGCAGGTATTCCATGGCATACCTGTGTTTCACTCAAAAAAACCACAGATGCAGCATTTTTTTGACCTGTATCTGCCCGTTTTTAACAGGCGAAATGCAAACATCAGATTATGGAACCATGATACCTATTTTTAGCAATCCGTATCAGTCCGTTTTTAACAGGAGAAATGCAAATGGCAAATCAGGAAAACAGCAAATATGATTCACTCAATCAGCCTGCGGAAAACAAACAGCAGCTTGCATATCAGCAGATCAAAGAAGATATTTTAAATAATACTTATCCGGAAGGAACCGTTATGGTAGAGCGTAAATTGTGTGACATCTACCATGTCAGCCGTTCTCCAATCCGGAATGCGCTTCAGCAGTTGACCCACGAAGGTTTGCTCTCTTTTGTTCCGGGCAAGGGAACTGTCGTTGCTTCCTTTACCACCGAAGATATTCTGGAAGTATACGACCTGATTGAACTGCTACAGACCTATGCAGTCTCTGCATGTATCAATAAATCCAATGCCCTGACTGTAAATGCATTGGAAGTTGCACTGGAAAATATGAAGAAATCTCTGGATAACGGTGATATTTATCACTGTACCCGCTGGGATCAGAAATTCCATGAACTTCTGGTCAGCTATTCCGGCAACAAACGACTGGAGACAATTTATGAACAGCTGGACTGCCAGCAGATGCTGTTCATCTCCACCATTTTAGACGATATGGAGCGGGCGCAGAACTCCTACAAGGAACATTCGGCAATTCTGGATGCCATCAAAGCAAAGGATTCCGAATCTGCCCACGACTGCATCCGCCAGCATTATTATCATATCAAACAATACTATATCAACAAACTGCTTAGCAGAATTCATATTTAATTTCAGGAGGTGTCATTATGGAAATACAGACATTACAAAAAGACATGATCGCAGCTATGAAAGCCAAAGACAAGGTGCGCAAGGATGCTATCTCATCCCTGGTATCTGCAGTAAAAAAAGTAGCGATTGATGAAGGTTGCCGGGATGATATCAAACCGGAACTTGTTGACCGTGTCATCTTAAAAGAATTAAAGAGCGTAAAAGAGCAGGTGGACACTTGCCCGGCAGATCGTACGGATTTGAAAGAAGAATATCAGGCTCGTTACGATATCATCAACGAATATGCTCCACAACTGTTATCCGCTGAGGAAGTAAAAACAATCCTGACAGAGCGCTTCGCTGATGTACTGGCTACCAAAAACAAAGGCCAGATCATGAAAGCGGTCATGGCTGAATTAAAAGGAAAAGCAGACGGAAAGGTAATCAATCAGGTGGTTGCTGAACTCTGTAAATAAAAATCCTATCAAATCAAAAAAATCCTCTGAGCACAATGCCCAGAGGATTTTCATTATCATTAAATTCAATTAGAAAATTCTACGTACTGCAACGACTGACTTTCCATAATTAACCGGTCCAATCTTGATACCTGTGGACGGTGAACTTGCATGTACGATCTGTCCGCCACCGATGTAGATTGCAACGTGACCACTGTAACATACGATATCACCCGGCTGCATATCAGATGTGGATACTGCACGACCTACACCTGTCAGAGCACCTGAACTGTGCGGAAGTGATACACCAAAGTGAGCATATACACTCTTTACAAATCCGGAGCAGTCTGCACCGTTTGTAAGACTTTCGCCACCCCATACATATGGGTTACCAACGAACTGACATCCATAGCTTGCTACCGAAGATCCTGTACCGGATCCTGAGCTGCTGCTTGACCCGGAATCTGAACTGCTGGAATTTGAGCTGTCAGATTTTTTGTTTGAGCTGCTGGATGAACTTGAGCTGTTAGATTTTGTAGATGCAACACTGGAAGCACCTGCAGTTACTTTTACAGTCTGTGCTGCTGCGAGCTGCTCTGCAATGATTGCATTCTGCTCTGCAACGGTCTGTTTATACTGGGATGCAAGGCTCTGTGCCTGTGCAAGCTGACTCTCAAAATCTGCCATCTGGCTGCTCTTCTGAGCTTTCATCTCTTCCAGATTCTTCTGCTGCTCCTGGTATGTAGCCTGGTTCTCTTCCAGATCTTTCTTCTCTTCTTCTACCTGAGTTACCAGATTAGCAACTTCTGTCTTGGTATTCTGATACTCTACCAGAAGGTTTCTGTCATAATCATATACCTTTGAGAAATTCTCTACTTTATTTAATACATCTGCAAAGTTCTGTGCACCAACTAATGCCTCCAGGAAAGAACTGTCTCCGTTCTCATACATGTAACGAATTCTTTCTTTCATAGAATCGTACTGTTCTGCTTCTTTCTCTTTTGCAGCTGCCAGATCTGCTTCTGCCTGTGCGAGTTCTACTTTTTTCTGATCGATCTGGTCAGAGATCAGATCCAGACTTACAAGAACATCTACCAGGTCGGAATCTACTTTATCAATCTCGCTCTTTAAACTGGACTGCTGGCTTTCGATCTCAGCAATCTGACTGTTTACAGAATCAAGTTTATTCTGTGCCTCATTCTTCTGACTTCTTGCTTTAGAAAGGCTGGTTGCATTTGCCATCTGTGTACCGGATAAAGCCATCGCCACAACTAACCCCATCGCAATAATTTTTTTCTTCATATATTGAAATACTCCTTCGTAATGTGTCTCTTTTTCGTTACCTAAAGGATTATAACATTTCTCTGTCATAATTTCAACCAAAAGAACAGCATTTCAGAAATATTTCATACTTTTTCGTAATATTTTTGTAATATTTTGTCAGATTTGTATGAGCCCTTGTTTTACTACCAGTAATTTCTCTCCGGTTACCGGATTTCGCTCCTCCAGATGATTTAATTGTCTGATATCCGCAACTGTCGTATGGAATTTTTTCGCAATTTCCCAGAGATTGGTGTCCCCATCCAGGCGTACACCCGCAATACCCGGGATCTGTTCGAGCCATTTCGGATCCAGTGCCTGTGTTTCCACTCCTCCGATCATCTCCTGTTCCTGCATTTTCGTAACCATAGCAGCCACGCTGATCACCGCCTGCACTTCCAGTTCCGTCCCGGTTTTCATTAGAAAGGACAGATGCTCCAGCGAGGTCTGCAGTTCCACATCTGCATTCTGCGGCATACTTGGAATATCGACCTTACACTGAAATGGAATCAGTCTTTCTACTGCCCCTACCGGCGCACTATCGGAACTGCTCAGATACAGGATTTTCACACTGACCGTCCCTTCCACACTCAGACCATCCTCCAGGATTTTCCACTCTTCCACCTGTGCCTGCCCGGTTCCGGAACCGATCTGCAAAATTTCTTCTTCCGAATTTTGCAGTTTCAGCGTGTCATTTACCCGGCATCTTACCTCATTTTTCATATGAAGACTGCAAATTTTGACCGGCTCACGCTGAAGGTTCAGCTGCTGTTCCAACGAGTAAGCATCCAGCAGGCGTTCCAGTTTTTTTTCCCGATACAGCCGCAGATCCATAGGCAGTTCAGTCTCAATCAGAAGCACCCGCGGCTCCCCATCTGCGTCTTCCTGCTCCCTGCAGGTAAAAACCGGCGTTCCGATCACCACATACGGAATCATATCTATCTGGGCCTCAGGAATATTCAGGCTGCTCTGGTAAGGTACACGCTGCTCCAGCCATTGTATCCGGTTTTCTTCCATCCCCTGATAGATCAGAAAAATCTGAATTTCTCCCTGCATGCTGACACTGCCATTTTCCCCATGAATCTCCATCCCCATCAGCTGCGCCTGATGCCAGAGAATCTGATTAATATTCGGTTTGTTCGGTGGAATCCGCACTTCTTCCCGGATTTTAGCACGCTCACATCCCCGGTAGCAAAGCTCCAGATAATTTTCCTTCTGTGTTTTTACTTCCATATGTTCTTCCTGATCCAGCCCCACGGGAATCTCCAGATTTTTGCGTTCTCTGGCCTGTATCCGAATTTCCACCAGCGCACGGACATTCAGCTTTCTGGCATTCATCATGCGAATCGTCAGATCTTCCAGCACCACTTCTGTCTGTGCCATATCAAATTCTCCCGCTGTTTCAAGGATCAGCGTCTCCTGAAATGGAAATTCACCTTCCAGGCTGGCAATCTTCCACTCGCTCTGCCCGGTATGATACAACACCTTAAACCGCAGCATTCCTTTTATCAGGACCTGCCCGATGATGCACCTGCTTTCCTCCACCTGCACACTGCCGTCACTTAAGATCACTGAAAAAAAATCCGGCAGATAATCCGGCAAATAATACGTTTCATCAAAGGTCACCTGCGTAATAGCAGGACCCTTTTTCTCCTCCACACAAATTGATTCCGTTATTAATTCCATTTGTTCTGCTCCTCCTCATCCTCACATTTTCTAATTTTGCATTTTTTCAGCAGTACACATATCATGATTATTCAAACACTACGTTTTCTTCCAGTCGTTCTGTTTTTACCGCTATGTATGGATAACTGACCGTTTTCTCCTCCTGAGCCCCGTTATCCGGACCGATCAGATCTGTTTCAAAATAAAGCGCGTTTTCTGACAGATACAAATTTTGTACCTGAATGCTGTATCCACCGGTCTCCTGCATGCCAAATCCCCGCACGATATATAATGCATCATCCAGCACATATGTCATTTTAAAATCTTCTGCCTTCCGGTTTTCAATCTCTGCCTGCAGTTCTGGTGGCATTTCCTGTTCTGTCACCACCGTATAATCAACATCCCTTATTTTTTCTGTTCCGGTTTTTTGCACACCGCAGCCAACACACCCCAAAAGCATGATCAGACAAGCTACAGCTCCTCCCCGGCACATTCTGGTCCATACTCCTGCCTTTTTCATGGCATCCCTCTGTCCCACCTTATTTCTTGCTCTATTCTATTTGCTGATTTGTAAAAATATGCATGGATTTCTGAAAAACTATCTGTTATACTAAATGGGTCGTTTTGGAGTGAATTGAAAATTTATAGATTTTGGAGGAAATATTATGGTAAGAACAATTCTCGCTGTTTTGTTCGCAGTCTGCTTTTTGATCATCGGCATCCCGGTGCTCTTTGTCGAATGGCTGATCGGTAAAAAGAATCCGCATCTGCGGGACACCAGCAGTCTCCGCATGGTGCAATGGGCGTTCCGTGTTATCTGCCGGATCTGCGGTGTAAAACTCACTATCAAAGGTCAGGAAAATGTACCAAAAGATACACCGGTGCTCTACGTAGCAAACCACAACAGCTATTTTGATATTATGATCACTTACGCGCTCTGCCCGGATCTAACCGGCTATATTGCAAAAGATTCTCTGGAAAAGGTTCCGTTGCTGAATATTTGGATGAAGCGGCTCTACTGCCTGTTTCTGAAGCGTGATGATATGAAAGCCAGCTTAAAAACAATCCTGCAGGCAATCGAATATATCAAAAAAGGCATTTCCATCTGTATTTTCCCGGAGGGAACCCGCGGAGACAGCGATGAGATGGCACCTTTCAAAGAGGGAAGTATGAAAATTGCGGAGAAAACCGGATGTCCGATTGTTCCAATGGCAATTTCCCATACCAGAGACATCATCAAAGATCACATACCATTCGTAAAACCGACACACGTTACGGTAGAATATGGCGCTCCGATCTATCCGAAAGAGCTGGAAAAAGAAGAAAGACGCGCTCTTGGCCGTCTTTCCCAGAACAGGATTCAGGAAATGCTGGATGCGCAAAAAGCTCTTGAGCGTAAATAGTAAAAAAACAAAAAGCCTCATCATAAAAACGCTGCCGTTTTTATGATGAGGCTTTTTTTAGTCGTTTAATACTTCTTCCAACGCTTTCACAATCTTTGGAAACTCCATAAAATGAGAAGCTTTTACAAGTACGGTATCTCCTGCTTCCACAAAATTCAGCAGTGTCTGTGTCAGTTTCTCGCGTTCTGCAAAATACATGACTTTCGTATGTCCACGCTGTGCACCCTTTGCTAATTCTTCACTGAGCGTTCCGCAGCAGAATAAAATATCGACACCTGTGTTTGCCGCATATTTTCCGACATCATAATGCATCTCACGCTCATTTTCACCAAGTTCTCCCATGTCACCAAGCACAGCGATCCTGCGCCCTTCCGCCTGTGCCAATACGTCTAAAGAAGCTTTCATGGAAATCGGATTTGCATTATAGCAGTCATCAATAACAAGCACGTCACCCAGCGTAATCAGATTTGTACGTCCTGCAATGGTTTTTGCATGGGCAATACCTTCACAGATTTCCTCGTTAGTCAGTCCCATAATACGTCCGACACATGCCGCTGCGCACGCATTGTATACATTATGTACTCCCGGAATCGGCTCATGAATCTGGCAGACTTCCTCCGGGAAATGCAGGTTTGCATCCAATCCGCGAAGTCCTTTATTTTCGATGGCATCTGCGGTAACTTCATACTGCAGATCTGCCTTCTGTGCGGTACTGTCTTCTACATAATAAAATACCGGTTTTACACCTTTGACTTCCTGTACAGTGATCAGTTTGTCATCGTTTCCGTTCAGCACGATATGTCCGTCCGGTTTCAGGAAATCAAAAATCTCTGATTTTGCACGGAGTACACCGTCGCGGTCGATGAGATTTTCCAGATGGCACTGTCCGATGTTTGTCATAACACAAATGTCCGGTTTTGCCACTTTTGCGATCCGGTGCATCTCGCCAAACTCAGAAATTCCCATCTCAACCACTGCCACTTCGTGCTCTCTGCGGATGCGAAGAATCGTCAACGGCAGGCCAATCTCATTATTAAAGTTTCCTTCTGTCTTAAGCACGTTGAATTTCTGGCTTAAAACAGCGGAAATCATCTCTTTTGTACTTGTTTTTCCAACACTTCCGGTAATTCCGACAATTTTGATACCAAGTGTGGAGCGGTAAAATTCTGCGATATCTTTCAATGCCTGCTCACTGGAAGCCACCTGAATATACGGGCCTGCCGGATTTTCCAGTGTTTCCTCAGATAAAACGGCCAGGGCACCTTTTGCAAATACATCCGAGATAAAACGGTGTCCGTCCACGCGTTCTCCGCGGATTGGAATATATAAGTAACCCGGCTCTACCTGGCGGCTGTCAATGACTGCACCGGTGATTTCGCTGCCGCGTAATGCATCATCGCCCACATACGTGCCGCCGCATGCTTTTGCGATATTTTCCAGTGTCATCTGCTCCAATGTATTATTCATGTTTTCCTCCGTATTTTTCCTGAGAAATCTGGATCAGGCGTTCACACAGATCCTCGTACTGAATGCCAATAACCGCTGCTTCCTGTGGTAACAGGCTGGTTGCAGTCATGCCTGGCAGCGTATTTGCCTCAAGACAGAACATCTCGTTTTTGTCATTTAACAGGAAATCCATGCGGGCATAAGCGTCCAGACCAAGTTCACGGCAGACTGCAACGGCATGTTTCTGCATTTTTTTTGCAACATCTTCCGGAAGATCAGCCGGACAAGTTTCTACTGCGCTTCCCGCTTTGTATTTGTTTTTAAAATCATAAAATCCTTCTACCGGAGCAATCTCAATAACAGGAAGTGCCTGCATATCGATGACGCCTACAGAAAACTCACGTCCACAGATATAATCCTCAATGACGATTTCATCTTCATATTTAAACGCTTCGTCCAGAGCAGCTTCATACTCATCTGCGGTACGAACGATGGTAACACCGATACTGGAACCGCCACAGCATGGTTTTACAACACATGGAAGACTTAATCCGGTCTCTGCAAACGGAGTACTGCGCTGTGCTTTGCTCATGGAGATACCATGCGGTGTCGGGATACCTGCTGCTTCAAACATTTTCTTGGAAATGCCTTTATCCATAGCCAGAGCACTTCCAAGGTAACGGCTTCCAGTATACTGAATGCCAAACAGATCAAACGCTGCCTGAATTTTACCATTCTCGCCATTCTCGCCATGCAGCGCCATAAATACAACATCTGCTGCCTGACAGATTTTGATGACATTCGGACCAAAGAAGCAGTCAGACTGATCTTTTCTCATTGCCTTTACCTGTGCGATATTCGGTGCTTCACCCGGAATCTGTGTCACATCGGCACTTGCCTCTTTTGCACGGTCAAAAATTCCTGTGATATCTTCCTCTTCATCATGATATCCCATGAAAACATCCAGCATAATTACGTTATGTCCTTTAGAACGCAATGCCTTGCTTACCATGCTTCCTGTATTCAGGGAAACATCCCTCTCTGTGCTAAGTCCACCAGCTAATACTACAATATTCATAATTATATTAATCTCCTTAATCTGAAATACTTTTTTTGCATTCTCTTTAGTTTAGCACATTTTTTTTATTTGTGAATGGTCGTTATGCAAAATATCATATTTTTTTCGTATTTTTCATTTCACTATTGGGTAACATGTAACTGAAAATTTACATATTTTTTCAAATATGCTACACTCATATATCAGAAACATATGCATCTGGTTTGTACAATGATTTCCTGTACACCATTGCATTTATACATGTATGAAAATATTTTTATCTGGAGGATACTATGAAAACAGCACTGATCACAGGCGCCTCACACGGAATCGGAAAGGCCATTGCAGAATGCCTGGCTTCCCATGGCATCCGGCTTTTTCTCAACTGCCATTCCTCAAAAGAAGAACTGACAGCATATGCCATACATTTGACAGAAAACTATCAGGTTCCGTGCACACCACTGGTTTACGATATTTCAGACCACGAACAGGTGCATGCCATGTTTAACGAGATTCATGCCATGCATGAAACGGTAGATTTTCTGATCAACAATGCCGGTGTTTCCCACATCGGACTTTTGCAGGATATGAATATTCAGGACTGGAACCGGGTCATCAACACAAATCTGACTTCGGTATTTTCCTGCTGCAAATATGCGATTCCTGATATGCTCGGCAAAAAAGAGGGAAAAATCATTAATATTTCATCTATGTGGGGGCTTTCCGGGGCTTCCTGCGAGGTTGCATACTCAGCCAGCAAGGGCGGACTGAATCTGTTCACGCAGGCACTTGCCAAGGAACTGGCACCGAGTAACATTCAGGTGAATGCGGTAGCCTGTGGAGTGATTGATACCCGTATGAATGCCTGCTTCGATGCAGAAGAACGAGAAGAACTGGAAAATGAGATTCCGGCGGGACGCTTTGCGGCGCCGGGAGAAGTGGCAGAATTTGTGTATCAACTAATCACGGCGCCTGCGTACCTTACCGGACAGGTCATACCGTTCGACGGTGGATACCTTTAATTATGTATTTGATCTAAAATTTAATTTTATTAATGCGGAAACGCAGCATCTTTCCCCGGACACTAGTCGCTCGTTTCCTCTATTTACACTATGAAATCCATTTGCAAATGCGCATCCAACACAATGACTATTATTCCAATATTCTGTATGCATGCATATCACGACGTAAGGGTAATTGTGTGGTTTAAAGCACGAACAAAAATAAAGGGACTCTGGCGATTTTTTCTCAGCGAGCGATTGTTAGCCGCGGAGACAAAATCGCAGAGTCCCTTTTCATAACCTTCAGTTTAAACCTCACAATTACCCGAACCTATAACACCTTCGAGAGGAATTCCTGCAAACGCGGATTTTTCGGATTCTCAAAGAAATCCTTCGGATTATTCTGCTCGGCGATATTTCCACCATCCATGAACAGCACACGTGTTCCAACCTCACGGGCAAATCCCATCTCGTGTGTTACAACCACCATGGTCATTCCATCGTCGGCCAGCTCTTTCATCAGCTGAAGAACTTCACCAACCATCTCCGGATCCAGTGCGGATGTCGGTTCATCGAAAAGCATTACTTCCGGATTCATTGCAAGGGCACGGGCGATTGCGATACGCTGCTGCTGTCCACCGGAAAGTTGTTTCGGATATGCATCAGCTTTATCCGGCAATCCGACACGCTCTAAAAGCTCCATAGCTTTCTGATCTGCTTCGCTGTCAGACATCAATTTTAAGGTCACCGGCGCAAGCTTAATGTTCTCTTTGATAGTCAGATGCGGAAACAGGTTAAACTGCTGGAATACCATACCCATTTTCTGACGTACTTTATCAATGTCTGTTTTTGGATCTGTAATATCCACACCATCTACGGTAATGGTTCCTGCAGTCGGCTCCTCCAGCAGATTCAGGCAGCGCAGAAAGGTTGATTTTCCGGAACCGGAAGGTCCGATGACAACGACTTTTTCTCCCGGATAAATATGTTCATTGATTCCGTCTAAAACTTTGTGATCTCCAAAACTTTTTTCCAGATTTTTAACGTCTATCACTGTTTCTCATCCTCCTCTCAAATATGGCAAGTAATTTCGATAATACCATAACGCATACAAGATAAATGACAGCAACGCTGATGTACGGCATAAATGGCTGATAGGTAACTGCAGTAACCGTCTGTGCTGCTTTCATCAGATCCTTTGCTCCGGTAACTGTCATCAGAGAAGTGTCTTTTAATAATGTGATCATCTCGTTACCCAGAGCCGGCAGAATATTTTTGATTGCCTGTGGAATGATGATGCGGCGCATGGTCTGTGTATAATTCATACCCAGAGAACGACCGGCCTCCATCTGTCCTGCATCTACAGACATAATGCCGCCTCGCACGATCTCTGCTACATACGCACCGGAATTAATACCAAAGGCCAGCGTTGCCACTCCAACAGAATTACGGCTGGAAGCAAAAATAACGAAATATACGATCATCAGCTGAACCATCATCGGTGTTCCACGGATCACAGTCAGATAAACCTGACAGATTGCATTTAAAATATTTAAGATCACACTGCCGAAGCCATGTGCATTTTTCTTTCTGGAATCGTGTTTTGTACGAACAATTGCGACAAGGATACCGATTACAATACCCATCAAAAGCGCAAGGATCGCCACACGGATCGTAACACCAAATCCTTTTAAAAACAACTGCCAGCGATCACTGGTTATAAATGTTTTTGTAAAAGAATTTGCCAGATTTGCAAACCATTCCTGCATATTTTTTCTCCTTTTTGTATTTATTTTCTATAATCAGTAAAATGGAGCAGCATAATATGCTGCCCCGTTTCATACGTTTCTTAACGTGGACTACTCAGCCTTGATATATTTATCAATAATGGACTGTAATGTTCCGTCTGCTTTTAACTGTGCCAGAATCTCATTGATCTGGTTTAATAACTCTGTGTTTCCTTTCTGTACAGCGATTGCATAATCCTCTGTAACATACTCAGTATCAAGGATCTTTAATCCCGGGTTCTCAGCCACAAATGCTTTTGCTGGCTCGTTGTCGATAACAACTGCATCAACTTTACCTGTCAGTAATGCCTGAATTGCGCTTGCGCCGTTTGGATAAGCAGTTACATGATCTTCACCAAATCCACCTTTTTCCGGTGTATCAGAGCAGTAGATATGACCAGTTGTTCCCTGCTGAACTCCAATCATTTTGTCATTTGCCAGATCGTCCGGACCTGTGATATCAGAATCTTCCGGAACGATGATTACCTGTACACCGGTTGCATAGCTATCAGAGAAATCCACGCTCTCTTTTCGCTCGTCTGTTACTGTCATACCAGCCAGAGACATATCAGCTTTTCCTGTTGTGATTGCCGGGATGATAGAATCAAAATCAATATCATCTACAACCAGTTTTTTGCCCATCGCATCAGCGATTGCCTGTGAAATCTCAATATCAATTCCTTTGTACTCATCACCGTCTACATACTCATACGGCGGGAATGTAGCATTTGTTGCCATAACCAGTGTATCGCTGTCAGATGAATTATCTGTAGATTCTGCTGCTGCACTTGTGTTGTCTTTTGCATCTGAACTATTATCTGTTGTGCTTCCGCATGCTGCCATGGAAAATACCATTGCTGCAGCTGCCACCAGGGCTACGATTTTCTTTGCTTTCATTTTTTCTCTCCTCTTTTTTCCATCCGAGCAGAATGAAATGTCATGTAACAGTCGCTTCTGCTCTTTTTCTTTTCATTAACTGTTGTCCATTATAATTCTATTGAGGAAAGATTGCAATGGTGATTGTGCATAAAAATTAACATTATGTGCATATTTTTTCAGTCCAACTATACAATTTATGCAGTTTTCATGTCTATTTATGCATTCATACATTATTTTATTCGCTTTTTATGCATAAATATACCATATCACCTACAAAAGCCCTTCTTTTATTGATTTTAACCCAGGTGGGCTCAGTCTATAAAAGAGGGCTTCCTTACTTCGTTTTATCTGTGAACTTGTTTTTTACTCTGAAATATTTTTAAAATGGAACTGTTTTTTGCCGGAAGTATAATCTTCTACGATCTGTCCGCTTCCGTACAATTTGTATTTGTAGCTCACCAGTCCTTCCAGTCCCACCGGTCCTCTGGCATGAAGTTTTCCGGTACTGATACCGACTTCCGCTCCGAAGCCATAACGGTAACCATCTGCAAAACGGGTGGAACAGTTCTGATATACCCCGGCGGAATCCACCAGATTCATAAAATGCTCAGCCACATGCGGATTTTCCGTGATGATACAGTCGGTATGATGCGATCCGAAATGATTAATATGATCAATTGCTTCGTCTATGTTTTTCACTGTTTTTGCAGAAAGAATATAATCAAGGTATTCTGTTTTATCATCTGCCTCGGTAGACGGCACACAGTCCACGACTGCTGCAACGTCTTTCGTGCCACGGAGTTCTACTTTTTTCGCATCCAGTGCTTCTTTTAACATCGGAAGCAGCTGATCTTTGATATCGTCATGAAGCAGTAATGTTTCTACTGTATTGCAGGCAGACACGTACTGGGTTTTTGCATCCACAATGATTGGAACTGCTTTCGCAAGATCGGCATCCTTATCCACATAAATATGACAAATGCCATCTGCATGTCCCATTACCGGAATCTTGGTATGATTCATAATGTACTGCACAAACGCATTGGAACCGCGTGGGATTAAAAGGTCAACGGACTCATGACATTCCAGAAGTTCGTTGATCTCGGAACGTGCTTCCAGCTGCATCATGCAATTTGCAGGAAGTCCTGCACCAATGATTGCTTCATGAATAATGTCAAATAGTTTTTTATTACTGCGCAGAGCTTCACTTCCGCCTTTTAAGATCACACAGTTACCGCTCTTGATACACAACGCGGAAATCTGTACCAATGCATCCGGACGTGCCTCAAAAATAACACCGATGACACCGATTGGACATGTAACACGTTTCAGCACTAATCCCTCATCCAGTTCTCTGGCAAACTGTGTCTGAAATAATGGATCCTCCATTTTGGTCAGATCTGAAATACCTGCTGTCACATCACGAAGTTTTCCCTCGTCAAATTTCAGACGTTTCAGCACCGGACCGGATACGCCGTCTGCTTCTGCCTGTGCCAGATCCTGTTTGTTTGCTTCAAAAATCTCTGCCTGATGCTGTAATAATGCCTCCCGGACTGCTGCCAGAGCAGCATTTCGCTGTTCGTTTGTGGTTGCTGCCAATTTCGGAGCTTCCTGTTTTACCCTTCTTACCTGTTCCTGAAATAACATACGTTTCTCTCTCACTTTCTCAACAAAATTATCGATTGCCTAACTGCCAGAATGCTACAGCACTGGCTGCGGCCACGTTTAGGGAATCCACACCATGCGCCATCGGTATTTTTACTGTATAATCACAGTTCGCAATGGTATCTTCACAAAGTCCGTCTCCCTCTGTGCCAAGCACGATTGCAAGTTTTTCCTCACTCATCAACCCCGGATCATCGATATTAACAGTGTCATTCCGCAACGCCATGGCCGCTGTCTTAAATCCAAACTTCTGCAGTTTCGCCATGCCTTCTTCCGGCCATTTTTCTTTCTCCGGAAATATTGTCCAGGGTACCTGAAATACGGTTCCCATGCTCACACGCATGGCTCTGCGATACAACGGATTGCTGCATCCCGGTGTCAGAAGCACCGCATCCATGTGTAATGCCGCTGCCGAACGGAAAATCGCGCCAACATTTGTCGGATTGACAACATTTTCCAAAACTGCGATTCGCCGCGCTTTACAACAAACTTCCTCCACTGTCGGCAGCACCCGCCGCTTCATGGCACACAACATTCCCCGTGTCAGTGCGAATCCGGTCAGCTTTGTCAACACATCATATTCTGCGGTGTAAACCGGAATATCCCCGCAACGCGCGATCAGTTCTTTTGCCTGCGTTTCAATATGTTTATGCTCCACCAGCATGGAAATTGGTTCGTATCCCGCATTCAACGCCCGTTCCACGACTTTTGGGCTTTCCGCGATAAAAATCCCCGGCTTCGGTTCGTTGATTCGCAAAAGCTGCACCTCAGAATACCGCTCATAAACAGCCAGTTCCGGTGTCGCAAAATCTGTAATTTCTATTATGTTTGCCATATGCCACCTCCAGAATAAATACAGTTTAGCATACTTCTGGCGGTGGAACAATCCTCACCTGTTCTGCCAGCAGATCTGCTCTCCTGTGATCGGAGTATATCGGATCAATTCTGCCGCATCCAGATTTTCTGCATGCATATCCACTGCTGAAATCTGGTGATTTTCATAGGTTGTATAATAATAAATTCCTTTGTTCAGATTACAGCAGGACGTATACAGCGTAATCTCGTATTTTCCTTCTGCGACTTCACAACATCCACGCTGCTGATCCACAGAATTTAAAATATGGAAAAACTGGCTAACGCTCTCATTTTCTGAATCTCCGGAGATTGAATGCAACTTTGTAAATGCCACCCGCACAAAACGGGACGTAGACGATAAATCCCCCGGAAGTCCTAATGCACCCATGCCTCGGCTGTAAGCCTGTAACTCCAGCTTGTCTGAGAAATGATTTTCCGGTTGTTTCGGCGACAAATGCATATATTGATTCAACTGAAACAGCTGCTGCGGAAATGGTGGATTGTTCGTCAGTACCCCCACCGGGTTATCATATACATGCAGCCCATCTGCCATGCATTCCACGATAATTACTTCCTTCGCATCCGCAATGATCCAGTGCAGCTGCGCCGTCGGTAAACTTTCATGGAACGGTGTTCCCACCAGATTCATATGATTTAAACATTCTTTTGCTTCCTGCACATTGGCACACTGACGCAGGATCCATGGGATAAATTCGTACTGTGCCACATTTTCTTTTTCCTCTGACAACTCCTGATATACGGCATTTCCAACAAAATTCAGTCCTGCCATGCCAAGTCCTTTTTCATTGATGGCATCATAATATAACGGATAATCACCAATCACATGCGCCATTCCAAGGATTGCATAATTTTTATCAATTTTTCCTGCTTGACGAAACCTCATTGGATAATTGCGTGGCATGATGGTCAGTTCGTCTCCGTAAGAAAATTCGTAATCTAACGTTCTCCCAAAATAGGTATCTTTCGTTTTATAAGTTGCTGCTGTACACATGTTGTTGCCCTCCATTTATCAACTACGAATAAACTCTTCTACGAGACATTGTGCAAATGTTTCTGGTTCATCGGAAGCAAAATTGTGATATCCCGGTACAATCTTATGTTTCCAACCTTTGGCTTCCGCTGCCTGATAGGCAGAGCGATGAAACATTCCTGTTTTGTCATCTGATCCACAGGCTACCGTCACCGGAACAGAAATATTAAAATCATCCAGATTCAATTTAGAAAAACTGTCCATTTCTTTCTCCAGGAACAGTTCCAGGTTTTTTAGATTTCGGCTCTGCTGTTCCATAGACTGTCCTTCTTTGTCACGGTTCATGCCGCCCATGGCGTTGACAAAGTGCATCATACAAGTGATGATTCTGTGTTTCTCTGCACATTTACGAAGCTTCTCCCAGAACGCATCCTGTTCTGCTGCCAGCTCTCCACTTCCACGCATCAATGGTTCATGCAAAAATACCTGACGTACTAATTCCGGATATTTTGTCGCAAGAGCTGCTGCCACTGCGCCACCTGCACTGCAGCCAGCTACAAAAATGCCTTCTCTCTGACGTTCTGTTTCCTTACTCTGTTTTGCATCCGTTTTCTTCTCTTGCTGCCCTGCTTCTTCCTTTAAACATTTTGTTCGTTTCTGTTCTGACCGAATAATCTCTGCCGCATCATCCGCATGCGCCCAAACTGAAAAATCTGTCTTGCCTTCTGCCGGAACGCTTCGACTATATCCTCTTCGATCATAACTGATCACTGTAAAATGTTCCGATAAAATTGCGGATGCCTGACGAAAAAACTCACTGTCACACGCTACCCCATGTATAAGCAGAAGCATCGGACCACTGCCTTCCCTTCTGCAAAACAGTGTTCCGTGCGCTGTCTTCATCTGATATTCCATTTCTATTCCTCCACAAAATATGCTTATCTGCCATTTTATACCGTTCTGATTTCCATGAGCATTACATCTCCCATCAGAATGCTTCTCTATCATCCCGAATACTGTTTAGTTTAACATAGATTTGAAGTAATAGAAATGGAAGATTCTTCTATCTGTTTTTACTAGTGTAAGTTCCCTATTCTACTTCAGCATAACTAGCTTTTAGACCTCCTGCTTCAGACAGGTTTTGATATCATCCTCCGCATTGCTGATCAGATGCAGCTGGAACGTATCCACCAGATACTGCACCACATTTGGACTCAAAAACGCCGGTAAAATCGGTCCCAGATAAATATTTTTGATACCAAGGCTCAGCAAAGCAAGCAATACCGCCACCGCTTTCTGCTCATACCATGATAAAATCATAGACAACGGCAGACTGTTGACATCCGTGTCAAAAGCATCTGCCAGCGCAGTTGCAATCCGCACCGCGGAATATGCATCATTACATTGCCCCACATCCAGCAGCCTTGGAAGTCCTGCCACAGTTCCAAAATCAATTTTATTAAAGCGGTATTTTCCACATGCAAGTGTCAGAATCACGCAGTCCTCCGGTACAATTTCCGCAAACTCTGTATAATAGTTTCGCCCCGGTCTGGCTCCATCACAGCCACCGATCAGGAAAAAGTGACGGATCTGTCCATCTTTGACCGCCTGCACAATTTCTCCTGCATGGCTCAACGTCGCCTCATGTGCAAAACCGGTCAAAAGTTCTGATGCCTGATGGCATTTCGGGCAATCTGATGGTTCCGTCGGCTGTACTTCCCGATCTTCCGCATAACCGCCAAGTTCCAAAGCTTGACGAATTATTTCGCTAAAATCTTTCTCTCCATTTTCTTTTTTCCCAATATATTTGACACCATCCCATCCAACAACGTTTGTACTGTAAATGCGGTCTTTGTAACTTTCCCGCGGACGCATCAGACAATTTGTAGTCATCAGGATACAACCAGGAATGTTATCAAACTGTTTTTGCTGATCCTGCCATGCACCGCCAAAATTTCCGATCAGATGCGGATATTTTTTCAAGCCTCCATACCCGTGTCCCGGGAGCATCTCGCCATGGGTATAAATGTTTACACCAGTTCCCACGCTCTGTTGCAATAACATTTCCAGATCATGAAAATCATGCCCGGAAACAATGATAAATGGACCGGCTTTCAGCGTTGTCGATACTGCATGCGGAGTCGGGTTTCCATAGGTCTGCGTGTTCGCCTCATCCAATGTCTTCATCACGGCTAACGCCATCTCTCCTGCTTTCATGGAAAAATGAATTAATTCTTCCACTGTCATTTTGTCATCTGTCACTGCGGCCAGTGCTTCCACATAAAAATCATCCACCGCATCACTGAAATATCCCAATTCCCGCGCCTGATGTCCATAAGCACTGATTCCCTTCAATCCATAGACGATCAGCTGACGCAGCGAGCGAATGTCCTCATCCAGATTCTGATCATACATGATTCCGGCAATTTCAGCAGTGCGCAGCATCTCACTTTTTTCCTGTGGAAGGCGGTAGGACATATAACTATTCTCATTACCAGCACCGCCAATCTGCTGACGCAGTTCATCTTTGATCTTCTGCGCCTCTTTCAGAAGCTTCACATGGACTTCTTCATCAAAATTTACATTTGTTAAAGTTGTAAACAGACATTTTTCGATAAAAGAAATCACACCTTTGTCCAGCTTTTCTCCCTGATCCGGCAAAAGTTTTCCATAACAGCTGATGCCCTTTAACTGAAAAATGAGCAAATCCTGCAAGTTGGCCACCTCCGGCGTCTTTCCACACACACCATGCCGGGTACAGCCCTTTCCATTCGCAGTCTGCTCACACTGATAACAAAACATTTCGTATCCCAGTTCCATATTATTCTGCATGACATTTCCTCCATTCACCTTAATTCCGTTTATAGCTGTCTTCACTGTCGAAAAATCACACTACTCATAAACGAATAAATTGTTTTCACTTTATTTAAAATGGATAGTTTGCCTGAATTTTATGCAAAAGTAAACAAACCCCGAAATGGAACTGTTTACACATCTAATAAGATGAGTATGAAGCAACAACGGATGAAAACGGTAAAATCACATGGGATGATTTAGTTGCACAGAAATATGTTATTACAGAAGTAAAAACAGTAGATGGAATGAATCTATTAAAAGATAACATCACAGTTTCAATGCCAATGGAAATGACGTTGGATGAGATTAGAGCGAATAATGCGGATATCAATCAGGCGGTTTTCGATGAAGTATCTGGAAAATATTGTTTCTATGATCTGACATTTACAATCGATAACTCCATTACCTTTGATATGCCAATCACCGGTGGAAATCAGACAGTTATGTACATTGTCCTGATCGCAGGTCTGGCAGCAGTGGTGCCGGATTCTTCGTGCAGAATGCGATCAGATCCACAACTTCCGGTGAAAGGCTGTATTTTGTCACCTGTTTTGGATTATAGGGATTCCTCACGCATACATATCCTTCTTTTATCCGATTCAAAAACCATTTTGAATAAAATGCAGGTATATCTGTTCTCATTCCTGTTTGTATTATCATTTTATCACACCCTCTCTTATCACTATTCACCCCGTTCACAGCCGCTCTTTATCACAAGTCTACAGTTCTTTCAGGATTTCTCCAATATCTTCATTCATGCAGACAGACTTTTTCCTTATTTCTTCCGGTGCATATGCTTCACCCTGGTTCAGACACACATAAAATGCATGTTGAAATGTGTTTGTCATCTGCCAAAACGGATATTTTATAATACCAGGAGTATTATATCCTACACCAAGTTCAAGGAACACTATTTTCTGCTTTTTATGATTCTGTATAAATTTCTCGTACCGTTCTGCTGCCTGGTGCCATCCTTCATCTTCAACAAATGTCTGATCCGATCTGAGATTCATACTCATCGGCTTACCGCAGCGCGGGCAATATGGAATCAGACTTGTCGGAACCGTAAGCTTTATTTCTCCATCTTCCGTTTTTTGCAGTTCCCCATCTTTTATCTGAAACCCCTGACTCAGTACCATTTTTTTAATCGCATCTTCATTGTCATAGGTTTCTTTATGGCAAGGTTCACTACATTGAAACAGACCATAATCTCCCTGTGTATAAAAGATTCTGTTTTTATCAAATCCAACCTTCTGGAAACAGTGGTCCACATTTGTCGTCAACACAAAATAATCTTTCTCTTTCACCAGATCATACAAGTTTTGATATACTGGTTTTGGCGCATCCATATATCGGTTGATATAGATATATCTGCACCAGTATCCCCAGTGTTTTTCCAATGTTTTATATGGATAGAAGCCTCCCGAATACATATCGGAAAATCCATATTTCTTTCTGAAATCCGAAAAATATTTTTCGAATCTTTCACCGTTATACACAAAACCGGCTGATGTGGAAAACCCCGCACCAGCTCCGATTATAATAGCATCTGCTTCCCTAATTTTATCTTTTATCTGTAATATCTTATCTGAGTAACTGCCTGTAGAGTCGTTCATCTTCCTCTTTAAAAACATTAAATATCACCTTTATCTTTGATTTTGTCTTTTCTTTATATTGCTTTACTGTCTGTACTGCAAGTTCAGCAGCTCTTTTATTTGGAAACATAAATACTCCAGTTGAAATACAACAAAAAGCAATACTCTTTACTCCATTCTCATCAGCTATCCTAAGACACGATTCATAGCAGGATATCAGTAACTGCTCATGTTCCTTTGTCAGCTTTCTCTGTACAATTGGGCCAACTGTATGAATCACATAATCACATGGCAGATTAAACGCCGGAGTAATCTTTGCCTGCCCTGTCGGTTCTTCCTGTCCCTGTTTTATCATCATATCATTGCAATAATTCCGAAGCTGAATTCCTGCATAGGTATGAATACAATTATCAATACAGTTATGACAGGGCTGATAGCAACCTGTCATACCGCTGTTGGCTGCATTTACGATTGCTCCCACCTTAAGCCTTGTAATATCACCTTTCCAGATAGAAAGATCGGGTTGTACCTCCCTGATATCTGCCAATGTGACAATCCCTTTCTTCTCATTTTCTTCTGAAAGGTACGCATCCTGAATCTGCAAAAATACGTGATCCATTTTTCTCGGCATTCTTATATTCATAAGTGCTCTGAGCAACATTTTCTGCTCGCCTGCATCGGATGGAATCTGCAAATTCTCATACTCCGGTCGCTCTTTCAGCAATGCTTCAATTAAATATTTTCTTCTGTCATTCTGATTCATTTCCTTATCACCGCTTTCACCGGACATTTTTCATAACAGTTTCCACAATGCAGACAGTGCTCCTGCCGGATGACAAAAGGTATTCCTTTCTCAATACAGTTCTGTGGACAATGTTTCATACATTTCCCGCAGCCGATACAGGATTCCGTTATGTAATATCCTTTTTCTTTTATGCTAACATTTCCCAGAATATATGTCTCCCGGAAAATTGGATTTACGCCAAGATTAAAATACTCCACTTCCGCCTGATCAATACAGAAAATAATACCGATTTCTCTTGTATCCCCTGGATATACGTTCGCAAGATATGGCTGTTCTTCAAAAATGATATCCATCCATTTTTTCTGTTCCTTCTCTGCTACTGCGTAAGCCTTTCC
>NZ_CAKRAS010000044.1 GCF_934295145.1 uncultured Eubacterium sp.
GATGCGAATCAGATCGTCATGGGAGCCGGAACCGAGTATTTGTATGGTATGCTGGTACAGCTGCTTGGAAATGACAGGGAATATTGTATTGAAAATCCGGGATATAAAAAACTGGTACAGATTTATCAGCAGCATCAGATCATTTGTCGCTATGCGGACATGGACGAAGATGGTATTACCGTAGAAGGGCTGCGAAAATCAGGAGCTGACATTGCTCATATCAGTCCAGGCCATCATTTCCCCAGTGGGATTACCATGCCTGCACACCGAAGATATGAAGTATTGGCCTGGGCCAACGAAAAAAACGGGCGTTATATCATAGAGGATGATTATGACAGTGAATTCCGTCCAAATGGAAAGCCCTTGCCAACGTTATTCAGTATGGATGCCTGTGAAAAAGTAATATATATGAATACGTTTTCCAAATCATTGACACCGACGATCCGTATCAGTTACATGATCCTGCCGGTACATCTGGCGAATCAATTTTACCAGCAGCTTTCTTTTTATTCCTGTACGGTGTCAAATTTTGAGCAGTATACGCTGGCAGCCTTTATTAATCAGGGGTATTTTGAAAAGCATATCAACCGGATGCGGCTTTTTTACAGCAGACAGCGGAAAAGGCTGATTGAGGCAATCGAGCAAAGCTCCCTGAAGGAAAAATGCCAGATTATTGAAAATGATTCAGGATTACATTTTCTGCTGCATTTGCAGACAGAATTGTCAGATCAGTGCCTTTCGGAACAATTGAAGCAGCAGGGAATAAAAATGCGTCCGTTGTCAGAATACTTCCTGACAGCAGAAAATAGCCGGGAGCATTATTTTATCGTTAATTATTCCTGTGTAGATCTGGAAAAGATCCCGGCAGCCTGTGAAAAGATTTACCAGTTGATCACGAACAAATAGTGAAGGAAGAGGTATCATAATTTTTAGAGATTCAGATAAAAAATGGCGGTATTTCTATGTTTTTTGCGATGTTGCTATTGTAACGAGTATTGATTTTAATAAAATTCGGAGGTATTAACATGGCAAGTACAAAAGAAAAGATGGAACATCTCATCCGTCATTCAAAACCTGATTTGCAGTTGGCTGCTGCATGCTACAAATTGATAAAACATGCACCAAAGGACGAGCAGGCAGTTCTTCTGGAAACTTTTTTTGTTGATTACAGGTTCCTTCCTACTATGGAAGAAGAAATAGAACTTCCAGTGGAAATGGAAGAAAGAGAAGCGCGAATGCTATTGTTGAAGTACGGAAAAATGGCTGATAAAGTTATGTGGAAGCTTCAGAAACATAATCCGATAGAAACAGATTATTATAAGCAGCTGTGGGAATACGTTTCTGAGAGTGAATGTTTTCCAAATGAGAAAGCCAGGATTGCAGTTCTTTATAATTATGCCAGGGATCAGCATATCCCATATTTTCAGGTAAATCGAAGGGAATCAGACAGCGAAGAACTTCTCAATATGGCTCAAAGCATGGGAGTATGCACTATTGCGAAGATGCGTTATATTATGAACAGTGTGTATTTGGATCAGGGAAACAGGGGAAGTTTGTTAAATGAGATGTTGGAGGAGTTTCCTGATAAAAAAATGAAAGAAGCATTTTTAACCTGTGTGGTTATTTCGTATGAAGAACGGATCATGAGCCTTGTTGAACATTTGGTGAACAGAAATAGTTAAAGTTGATCGGTAGTGTTCATAGTTTCATGCTTTGGACAAGATATATGCTGAAGTGGTGTGTAGTGATGTGAATTTGTTATTTCATGATTGCGAACATTCTCTTAATGTTATAAAATGAAGATACTATTGAGAGAATAAAAGCATATGATTGAAGTGAAAAACATTAACCGGCATAGAAGATGAAAATGCAAAAAAAGAGAAAGAGTCGGTTAGTTCAGTGACCGGCTCTTTTTAGGACAGACAGAAAATACGAGAAGAGTATCTCAGATTGTGCAGACTGGAATTATGTATCAAATTCATGAGTCTTTGCTTTAGACTGTACAGGTGTATTAACGAGTATAAGTAATGCCAAGGCGATCGGCTTTCCGGCGCATTTTTTTTACACAATTATTTGTAGCATGACTGATGAGTTTACTTAATGTCTGAACGTTTTTATCATACACTGGGAGCTTATCTGATTTAAAATTCTTGAAAAAAGAGTTATATGGGATATCAAGCTCGTCGGCAGCATCATGAAAGAAATCCTCGGATACAGCCGTCAGACCTTTACGGTTGATCATTTCCGCAAGGGCGCTCGGTTTTGTGCACTTTGCACTGCTGTCAGTTATTACTTTTGTTGCAAGAAAAGAAAGCAGCTCAAAACGTGAGCATTCTTCCGTAAAGGATAAGAGTTTCAATATATCGGAACAATGTTCTTTGACACCATCCTTTCTGGCAAAGTCGTTTTCAATATCCTCATCAGAAGCAAGGGATGCATAGGTCAGATCATCTAAGGGATCAGGCTGCATTTTCACTTCTTTTCGCACGATATCGACAAGTTTAAAATGGCAGATCTGCACGATCAGTGGGATGATATGATCCGGATCATGCAGTGGGAGACAATCCAGTTTCTTCATTACTAAATGCATAGCTAAATCATCGCAAGCCATGTCGCGTTCATAGCCGACAGTCTGAAGTAAACGGAGTGCGCTGCTGTTCGTTCTGCTGCATAATAGGACTTTGTCAATAAAGCGGTGGGATTCCTCAGCAAATCTGGCTGTGAGTTCTGCGGAAGCTTTGATGTCATCTGCAGTAACAGAATGGCTGCCAAGTTCGGTAAAAAATGCTTTGTATTCTTTTTCGGTTTTATGGATTGTGTTGTTGGAATCTGTAATAGTATATTTCATGGTTGTTATCCTCCTGTTTCTTTGATAGGAAGATATTAAATCAGTGCCCTCACACAGCTGCGGACAGAAAAACGCACAAAAGTGCACGAAAAGTGCACGAAATTTACGTGGGGAAAATTTGCAGAAAAAACGCTTTGCCAGAGGGAGAAATATGAAAGAAATACTTGTGTTAGATAACAAAACAGTGATTAATTTTAAGACCAGAGAAATTCGGATAAATGGTAAGCAGGAGAAATCCAAATTATCAAAAACACAGATTACGGTTTTGAAATGGCTGTTGGATGCGTATCCAAATGTTGCATATTTTGCTGATTATACAGAACTTGCGGATGGTCATCGTGACTGGACGCGGGGAAATGCACATGCGATTCGAACCAGAATCAATGAGCTTGGCAAAATATGCGGATTAGGAGACAAAAAGATAACAAAAAGAAAAGATCCGAATGTGGATGGTTATCAGTTTAATTCAGAAATCGCCTTTGAATGGAAGAGTGATTTCACACTTGAAACATTATACCCGGAGGATATTTTCCACAGACCCGAGCAATATATCGAACCGGAAGCATGGCTGGAGGATCTGTATGCCAACGCATTTCGCCATAGCAAAGTACATGTCATCTCCGGAGAACGTGGTCTGGGCAAGACGGATCTGGCCAGATGCTTTGCAGAAAAATGTACGCAGGAGGATTGCAGGCGCAGTGATCTGAAATTTTCCAATGTTATCTTCACAAGTTATTCGGAGCAGGGATTGAAGGAGACCATCACCCTTTTAAAATGTGTAGGGGAAAGTGATGAAAAAGAAAGCTTTGAGCAAAAGATAAACTTTTTGAGTCACATGAAAAAACCAACATTGCTGATCATTGATAATTATGACAATGAGGAAAGGTTCAGAGAGGAACTGTCAGAAGAATCTGAGGTTTACAGAAACCTTCGTGATACAGGATGTCATATTTTAGTGACTTCAAAAGTAAATATGGCAAATTGTTATGGTGTGTATCAGACAAAACTCAGGCATTTCCCATTAGAGGTATTGCTGCAATTGTTTTTTGATCTGGCGGAAGAAGAGGAAAGTCAGGAAAAGGCGGCTGATCTCATTGAAAATTATCTGTTGTCAAATACCTATCTCGTTCGTCTGGCAGCAGGACTTATGAAGACAAGAACCATTGATGAGATGATTCAGGCATTGCAGTCGCTGCGGATCAATGAGATCACAGATCCGATCTACGGAAGAGATTATGAAGAAAAGACGATCTTTGAGCATTTTTCCGCATTATTCGATCTGTCAGGTTTTGCGGGCAATCAGACGAAATGCAGGATTTTATATACGTTATCGTTACTTCCGTTGGAAGGTATCAGTTACAAAGACTACTTTGAAATGGCATTTTCGGCGGGGGAGCAGGCGGAAATGCAGAGAGAGTTTAATTTGTTGAAAGATGCATTCTGGGTGTTTTTGGAGCATCGGAAAGTCAGCCTGCACCCGGTTGTCCGGGAAATGATCGCGCGAAAGGGCATTCCGTTTCAGTATGAGTATATAAAACCATACGTGAATGCATTAAATAACCGACTGTTTTTCAGAACCTATGCAACGGGTATGACCAGTGTGATGAAAATGGGTGTGGCAGCTAGCGAGATACTGGAAAAAATGCGGATTGAGAATCTGGATACGGCAGATATTTTTGCGAGATTATCATCGAATTATGATATCCTGGGAAATAAAGAACTTACCTATCAATATGGAAGGAAAGCATATCAGATGCTGGAGCAGACAGATGAGAAGTCGCTTGAGGATGAACAATTGTACGGTTTGGCACAGGCCTATAATCTGATGGGATATGCGGTTTTGCATGTTTACCAGAAAAAGGATTCTATGAAATATGCAGAGACAGCATTACAGAAAGCGTCTGAAATCCTTCGAATGATTAAAGAAGACGATACAAAGAAAAAACGTCTTTTTACGGCAAATCAGGGAGATCTTGCAGCGCTGAATATTGTGAAAAAGGATTATCAGAACGCATTTCAGATACATCGAGAGAATATGGCATTTCGAAAAGAAATGCTGGAAGAGGATTCGGAACAGGATTATGAAAAGCTGGTGGCGGCGTCCTATAAAGGAATGGCCACGGCATTATATTACCTGTCGGAACAAAACGCGGAACAACGTGAGCCGTTACTGCAAAAGTCGTATCAGTGTCATTGTAAGGCAGTGGAATATTATGAAAAAGCATATGCACCGGAGTATCATTTTGATATAATGGTTGCAGAAAACCGCTGTGTCGGAACGTTGTGCCAGCTTCTGGAATATTTGCCGGAAGAAGAATTGCCTTCTGTGCTGCCGGATGCTTTGGAGCGCATGGACAGAGCGGTAGCGTATAGTCTGAACATGGATACAAGAAACGAAGGAGAACTGCAGAACAGTCTGAACAATGTGAAAAAAATGTTTGAAAAAATGTGGCAGAAAGGTCTGGTGGATGAAGCATTTCTGGAAAAATATGCAGAACTTTTGAAATGCGCTGACATAAAACGGAACAGATTAGAAAAGATGAACAGAAATGAGGTTTTTACAAATGGAAAATAGCAGAATTTTATGCCCGGATGCCCGTCTTCCGAGAGAGGAACGGATTGCATGCGTGGTGAAAGAGTTTGATAAATGGATATCGAATCCGTATTTTGTGGAACTGGTAAAACGATTTGGCGGAACGATGGATGTGTCTGCCTCTGCCGCAGATAAGATTAAATGGTTGAAAGAAGATTTTGTGGATATCTGGGATTACCGCAAACGGCAGAAAAGCGCATTGACCAAAGAGGGAGAAGCAGCGCGCTGGCTGTTGAAAAACAATGAGCAGGTGGAGGCGCAGAAAGAATTTATTTACCAGACAGCAGAACGGCTGGGGCTGATTGGAACGGATACGTCCGTATTTGCATGTCCGGATTATTATCTGCCACTGGGTGGAGCGAGAATGTCCAATCTGCGCCGCTGTGAGATCGCAAAAAGCGAGACAGACCGCATTGGAAAGCCGGTATCAGTTGTTGCGCTGGCCGGCATGCGTCCAATCTCAGAGAGTGAAAGAAACGGGTATATTGATACTTACGCACCAGATGCGGTTACGGAATACGATGCGATCATAGCGGGAATGAAGCATGCGTTTGCTCCGTTAAAGCAGGTGGAGGAGCAGCATGTGGAGAATGAAAACCCGAATCTGTCTTACGATATCAGAGAATTTGAAAATGCAGACAGACAAGAAGTAAAGTTTTATACGGTTGCGGCGCCATCTACGGTTCCGGAACGAAGGGCAAACAGTGCAGACTGCTTTAAATTCTTCTTTGAGACATTTGATATTCCGCAATATGCGAAGCTGGTGAATTGTACCAGCCAGATTTACTGTACGTATCAGCAGGTGCGGGCATTGTTTTTTGCGATTGATTATGACGTGGAATTTGATACCATCGGTTTCCCGTTTATCCTGAATAATGTAACGGTCGATGAAAACAGTCATCAGTTATCAGAACCGGTAAATTATTTGCAGGAAATGAAAGCGACCATAGATGCCATGTACGATTTTGTAAATCAGTATATCAGATGAGAGATGACTCCCACCTTTATAGGTGGTGAGCAACAAGAATGCTTCTCAGACAAAATAAAAAATGAAAACGAAAAAACGTTCGATGTGTGACAGACATATCGGGCGTTTTTTTGTATACAAAAATAAGTTGAAAAAATTTACATAAAAACGGCGGTAAAGTTTTGAAGCATACGACGTATAGAGTGTAAGGGACATAAACAATTGATTCCTGAAACAAAAAAACAAGTCAAACGAAAAGGAGAGAACTACTATGTTAGAAAACGATTTAATGAATGGCGCAATTGACGAGGCATTAAGTGAGGCGGAAGCAAACATGAAAAATGGTTCCGGTGCTGATTATGACTTCACAATCACAATGAAATCTGAGTCTGGCAGTCAGCCCTGTGTGGAGCATGTTCGCGTAAAACACGGTAACACTCTGGGACAGCTTGTGATGGAGGTAGGAGACGATCTTTATATCGATGTGAACGCCAAACTTTGTTTTAAAAACAAAGCTACTGGTAGAGAGACAAATGATGTTGACATGACGGTAGATGAATTTGGATTGGTGCAGGGCGATGTATTGCTTGTTTATGATGATCGTAACGTAGCATAGGAAACTTATGGGAGGCGAAGGCAGATGATGATACTGAAATTTATTGGATTGGCAATTTTTTTAGACCTCATAATTGAATGTATCATATTGATCATTAAAGTGGCCAAAGTTACACAAAAATCAGGAAAAAATGCAAAACACAAAAATGCAACGATACCAGTGAGTGAAGCTTCTCCTGCTATAGGAAATTCCACTCAGAGAAATCGTACATCATCTGTTCAAAACCGTACATCATCAGTGGCAGCAGGGCAGAGAGGCCAGCGGGCGGGGCGACAGGCTCCGCCGCCTGTCCCGAGACAGGTCTATAGATACAATCGACAACGTCAAATTATAAGAAACGGCCCAGGAGGATTAAGACCGACTCGGTTTCCATCATGCCCAATTTGCCGGGCAAAAAATTTTCCGGGAGAGCAACAGGTTATTTTCTGGCATGAGCAAGGACAGTTCTATACATGTCAAAATGGTCACAAATTTAAGAAGAATGGTGCGCTGTTTTAAAGATGGAGGATACATATGAAGAAAAAAGCAATTTATAACGATTTAAAGTTAAGTGAATATCGTGCGTTATTTCACGCTAAAAGAGTATTGGTAGTGGGGGCCGGTGCGGTCGGCAGCTTTCTGATGGAATTTCTTGCAAGAATGGGAGTGAGTCCGGATGTGATTGATTTTGACCATTTTACATTAGAAAATGCAGCAAAACACTCTTGTCTCGTGCGCTGCCCGGAGGATGCAGATCGCAATAAGGCTGAATGTGTTTCTGCAAGAGTGCAGCCACTTTTAGATGAGGGCTGTACATCCAACGGAATCGATGGAAACCTGTGCAATCTTGGACCGGAAGCATTTTCTGATTATGACGCCGTCTTTTTTGTTGTGGATAATTATGATGCGAAGATTTTAGGAAACGAATTAATCCGTTCTCTTCCGGAAGAAAGACGTCCGGTTATGGTCATGGCAGGAACGAAGGGTGAGGCCGCTCAGAGTACAATTATTGATGGCAGTGATTTTTGCCTGCATTGCCTCATTGCGGATCAGTGGATCCCGGATTCCAGTATCAGAACAAGCTGCATTGGAGTTCAGACACGAGTTCGTGATGGAGTTACGGAGATTGTACGCACGACTGATCGCGCAAGTTCTATGGCAGCCTATTTGGCAACGGAACAGTTCCGCGGATTTGTGATTGGAATACCAGGTATCATGAACCGCAGATTGAATTACACTTCATTTCCAAATATTGAGATTAGTTCATCCTATCCGATGAAAAAGAAAAATTGTCCGGGCTGTGAAGTAGAGCCACCGGAAAAAATCGAATGGTTGCATGGTACCGTGCTGAAGGTCACACTGGCAGAGGCACTGAAGCAGATTACGGAGAAATCAGGCAATGACGACTTTGAATTAGCTGTACACGAACTGAATTTCCGCAGAGAAAATTATTCTGAATTTGTAACCACAGCCGGTTGCAGCTGCTGTGGAAAAACATTAAAAATCATGAGACACAATGGTTTTCTCTTCCCGGAGGATCTGATCTGCGAGACATGTAAAGCAGAACATAGAACCGGTCATGTCAATGCCCCTGCGGAAACAATTCAGGCTTTCTCTAAACACACAGATTCTGAGATTCAGAATAAGACTTTATATCAGCTTGGATTCTCGTTAGGTGCACATCTGGAGGTATATCAGCGTTCCGAAGGAGGGCTTGACATTCTTGATCAGAACATTACAAAAAAGATTTTCAGTTTTGATCAGGATCATGCGCAGATGCATAAAATTCATAAATTATAGCTATTTATACAAAAAACAGACTAATTGTCATACGCTGCTAAGTTTTAACAGAAAAAGTAATTCAAAAACCGAAAGGAGCATTATCCCGATGAAAAAGTATAAATTAACTTGTAATGTAAATGGAGTAGAAAAGCCTGTTATTATCACCGAACAGGATAGTATGAATGCTTGCATTAATGATTATAAGAGCCTGCTCAGAACATATAATCCAAAGTATGTAGAAATTCAGAGAGAGAAGGCAGGAGATGGAGAGTGGATGCATCTGAAAATAACGGTGCATGCGAAGAGCCACTATCTTATCAGTTCTACAGATAAGAATCCAAAACCATGCAATCAGATGTCAGTTCACATTATTGTATATAAGGGCTATCCGTTGAAGAGAATCAAAGCGTATTACGCATGTGACCGTTATCTCGCAAGTCCCAATGTTTTTACAAATGGTGGAGCCTGCATCGATACCTGGCACCCACTCAAGAGCAATCTTCTTACCGTAGTAGATAAGGTCGTAAACGATATGATTCACAACCCTTCCGTTACCAAATACGATTCACCTGCATATCCATCTATGATTGTGTGGCATAAAAAAGGTGTTGAGTCTGGTGCGTTTCCGACTATGCCGCCACGTCTTTTGTATCGTTCCGAAGAAGTGGCACTTCCGGTTCAGAGAAAAAGATCACAGGGAGGTAAGTGATGATGGATCAGATTTCCGAGAATAAAACGAAAAACGTAGATGAGAAAAAGAAAGTGCCGCCACCGCCACTTCCAAAACAGCCTGAAAGAAAAAAGGAAGAGAAAGTGTATCCGGTTCTGGCTCTGAATAAAGTATGTGAAATCATTGAAGCAAAGTGTGGTAACGTGTTTGTTGCAGAAAGACATGGAACAAATGGTGGAAGAAGCTATAACCATGTAATTATACTCCCGGAGGCCTGGGAAGAACTCAAAGTTATGATCAGTTATAGAAGAGCCTCTCCGATGAATGAGTCAGAACAGCAGTATTCCGGATACGGTCATACGTTTCTTACAGAAGAAGGCTATGTCACTACTGTTGTGAGCCACTTCATTCAGGTACATACAATGAATCGTACACTAGTTAGCTCTTCCTATCTTTCGAAGGATGGAAGCATGAATCCGGGGTTGGACTATCTTGCTTATTATCGTAACGAGTATGTAAAAAATGAAGCAAAATACAACAGAGACGAGGAAAATTGTCTGGTTGATCCTTTTTTGAAGTATGGTCATTCAGAATATGTTCTGGAAGGTCACACTCATCCGGGATTGGGGGTATTCTTCTCTGGTACTGACAGAAAAACGGGCGCGGCACACGCAAAAGACACTCCACTTTGTACGTTTGTATGCGATCCGATCCGCAAAGAAATGCTTGCTGCGATTGGAAGAGACTTTGCCCCAGCGGAAGTAATTGTATATGAAAAAAATCGTACCAATTACTCTGACATGCAAAAGAAAACAACAACTGACAAACAGACAACAGAAGAGGTGAAGACTGATGAATTGTGCATTACCAGAAAAATTTGGTGCTTTCTTTTATCGCGATGGCTTAAATAAAAATGCACAGATTATATATGACAAAATGTATGCACAATTTCAGAAAAAAGATTATTCCGGCGTGACCAGATTTCATGTAACCGATGCAGATAAAGCTGTGGAAGACAGCTTTTCTGCATATCGGGCTATAAAAAAGGATCACCCGGAATTTTTTTTCTGGGCAATAACATGCATTATACAAGGCATGGATATGAAGCCAAATTAGAATATACAATATTATATCCGCCCCACACCATAGCGCGGATGAAACAAGTACTGGAGTATAAGATAAAGGAATATCTGCGGGGAACCGATAAGATGTCGGAATACAAGAAGGAAAAGCGTATCTATAAACGTATTGTACACACGGTTAATTATAACAAAGAGAGAGACTACAGAAACCATAATGTGGTGGGTCCGATACTGTACGGTGAAGGCTGTTGTGAAGCTCAGAGTGCACTTCTGGTACTATACCTGCGCAGTGCAGGTATTCCGGCCATTCAAATATATGGAAAATCGAAGCGGAACAGAGGTCACGGTTGGGTGTTGCTGTGGATAAATGGCGATCCTGTGCATGCCGATGTTACATGGGAAAACCGCCGATCATTGCATTATAGATATTTCAATCTCTCAGACAGACAGATCTCACAGGATCACTTTGATTTTCAGGGTCCTGATATTCCAAAGTGTGAAGAAGAGTGCTGGAATGACTGGCGGTATTTGGGATAAAAAGTGCTGGAATGACTGGAAGTATTTTGAATAAATTTCCCAGACATAATAAATTCGAAAAAATAGCGGTATTTTCCCGAGAGTTACGGTGATAAAAGTGAAAAGAAAAATATCCTCACAATTTTACATTTAATAATAGCTATATTTCCCATTTGAAATGGGGAGCTAACTCATTGTGAGGCTACAGAAATAAAGGAGGTATCGTTTTATGTATCGTAGAGTGCTGCGAGACCCAGGAGGCAGTGGTATTGTTCGTATTTTACCAAATATTTGTGATGACCATAATGCGGTTGTAGACGGCTCCATTTTGCTTGTTCCGGCAGGTACAACAGCCTATGTGACTTACAACGGAGTGCTTTCACGACCATATAGTCCAGGCAGACATGAACTGAACACGGGTATTGATCCGTTCTTTGTACGACTGAAAAATATAATGAGCCATGGTGATACAGGCACATCTCTTAGTGTATTTTTTATTTCAACACAAAAAAGTCACTTTTTAAAATTTGGGACAGGGGAGCTGCCCTTTAGTGACAAGCGTTTTCATATCACAATGAAAGCGTATGCTGCCTGTGACTTATCTATAAGCGTTACAAATTCACTGAAGTTTCTTCAGAAACTTGTTGGAGCATATAACGAAGAATTTAGCGAAGACGATATTGAACCGTGTTTGCATCAGCTCCTTATGCTGCCATTACGTGAGGCTTTATCAAAGACACTCAGTACACTGAGCGTAACAGAGTTTAACAGCAATCTTACAAAAATTAGTAACACTGTGCTAACCAGAATCCGACCATCTTTTCATACGTTTGGTATGAATCTGGAGAGATTTCATGTCAGCCAGATCAATGTGCCGGAGGACGAAATCAGACGTCTTTACGACCTGGAAGAGAAACTTGCCGGAGGAAGAGTTTCAATAGATTTGGAGGCGGAACATTTGAAGAGAATCTGGCAAAATGACATTAACAAACGCACTTTAAATGAAATGCTTACTGGTATTCCATCCCGAGGACCTGGAAATACAGGATCTGGTGCTAATGGAGCAAATGTATCTGGAAATAACGGCATGTCAGAAATTATGCGTATGGCGATGTTGCAGCAGGTTCTTCCGGAAGTGAGAGGAATGTTTGATGGTGCATTAAATAATACGAATACTGCAGATAGTAATGGGACGGGTCAGAACAGACGACGCAATCCTGGTGACAACAGATCAGGCGGAACAGATGCATCATCCACAAGAAGATGTCCGAATTGTAATGCGGTGATCAACAGATACATCAGAGAGTGCCCTGTTTGTGGATACCGTTTTCATTCCGTTTAATGTTGTCTACGTCTAAAGCAGTTTTATAGCATAAGAAAGGAGATCTTGTATATGGCAGAAAGAAGATGTCCACAGTGTGGCTGTACAAGCTTCCATTACAATCCACGACGTATGAAAATTGTATGTAATATGTGTGGTCATGCAATAGATGATGAGCAGGAGCAGCAGCGTCGTCAGGCATATGATCGCAATTTTTATGAGGCAACTCAAAATATCAGAGTAGGAAACTATGGTACAGCATTATCTACGTTAAACTCACTCAAAAATCAGTATGTTGCCGATCCAAGAATTTATCAGGCAATCCAGCAGGCAGCAAGTGAAGACTATCATCTGGAAGCTGATGATTTATCAGCCGATAAAATGTCTGTTTTAGCGGATTCATGGGAGAAATTGACAAGATTGAATGCCCTGACAGGTCAGATTCGTCGTTATGGATATAAAATCCATGCCAGACGCATTGAAAAATTGCAGAAGAAGAGAAAAATATCTGTATTTATGATGGCAGCGTCGATACTTTATTTTGTCGGAATTTTCTATATGGGTATTCAGAAACACCCGGGCCTTGCGTTTTTGTCTTTTTTACTTTTTTGTTATGCTTCGGTGAAGTGTTACAACATGCAGCCGCAAAAAACAAAAGAGGACCTGGAAAAATTAAAAAACAGCAGAAACCCTTACACATAAGTAACATAGCTGAAATAGAGGATGATAAATATGGAATACGCAGTGAAGACGTTTTTGTCAGGAGGAGTTTATTTCCTCATGACATCTTTTGAAATCTCCAAAGTTCCTCTGACGCAAACAAAAGATAACTGCCAGGAGGAACAGAACCCTGGCAGTTTGCTTGCTCAAAAGCTTTGTGAATCAGCATGTTATCTGTCCGGGGATGGATCCGGACAGATTGCTGTGGAGTTTTTAAGAATTGCACCAGAACAGAAAGGCAGATCAATCAGACATCTTATAACTGTAAGAAGTTACGACAATGCAAAGCAGAAAGCAAAAATGCATCATAAGATGTTTGTACAGGAACTTTATGAGGAATTTGTGCAGAATGGATATGTATTAAAAACAATTGCTTTTGACAACTATCGCATTGCGCAAATGAAGATGTGCACAGATACAAATTATGCATTGATAAAGAACAAGGTAACAGAACATGGTCTGTACGGAACATACGATGCGCCGCCTATCGTGACAAAAGCAGACTGGAAATCTGTATATGCTGCATTAGATGGTTCCGGAGGCAGTCTCTGTATTCAGATGATCCCTCAAATGTTTTCTGTCACAGAAAAAAATTTAATTACCAGAAAGAGCAAAGAAGCATTGTGTGCAGCACAGGGAATGATGCCGCATCTCAGGGATCAGTTTGCAGATACCGTCAAAAATCGTTGGAAATATTTTTCAGACCGAATGACATATCCGGCAGCAGAAATAAATATCATAATCAGCGGCTCAAAAGGAAGTGCTGCTCGATTAACATCAACATTTCGTCAGTCCGTAGACGAGTCTGGATTTACTCTGGTGCCACTGAAACAATATCGTTATCTGCCTGTATACAACCAGCCCTGGATGGTTTCAGGAGAACTGAAAAATTCCGGCAGTCAGGATTTCTTAAAAAGTATTTATAAATGGACTTCAGAAGAGGCTGGCGTACTGTGTGCATTTCCATCACAGATGGATTATTTTGTGGGAGTGTCAGATAATGCATATGCGCTTGCACCGGAAAATAGTCTGCTTCCAGCGGAAATGACGAAGGCAGCGAATAAGACAATGCAGATCGGAACGACGATATCTTCCAGACAAAATATGTATTTTCCGGATACATACTGGCTGCTTCACACAGCGGTTTTGGGAAAGAGCGGTACAGGAAAAACAACTTTTTTGAAGCAGTTGATTCAGCAGTTTTATGAAAAGCATATTCCGGTTCTGATTCTGGAGCCTGTGAAGCAGGAGTATCGTGATCTGTTGATAGAATTTAAACAAACAAATATTTTTACAGTGGAAGCACCAGTGATGCCATTTCTCTTAAATCCATTTCTTTTGCCAACAGGAGTACCGCTGCATCAGTATAAGGGAAGTCTTTTAGCCGCATTCAAGGCAGCTATCTCGCTTCCGGATCCATTACCTGCACTTTTGGAGAAGGCAGTATCAGAAGCTTATATGCATTATGGATGGAGTGATTTTTCCAAAACCGGAGATACGAATGTGCAGGTGTTTGGCATGGCGGAGTTTATCCGTATATTTAAGACAGTAATCGCAAGATCGAATTACAGCGCTGAAGTAAAAGGTAATATGATGTCAGGAGGCGCATACCGTTTTCAGAGCATGATCGAACGGTGTACCTGGACATTTGATACGGTTCATGCAACGAGTGTGGAAGAGCTTCTAAAACAATGTAGTTTGCTGGAAATGGGAAATCTGGAACGGGAAGAAAAGATGCTTGTAACAGCACTTGTTCTGATCCGTGTTATGGCATTTTTAAAGGCAACAAGACGAAGTGATCATGTATTGAAAAACATTATTTTATTGGATGAAGCACATGCTTTTCTCGATACTTCTGAGGGAATTACTGAGGAAGAAAGATCCCTGAACAGTTCCATGCGGACATTGATGCTGAATATGTTGACTGAATTGCGGGCATACGGTGTAGGGGTGATTTTTGCGGATCAGTCGCCATCACGAATGGGCGCCGCTATGCTGGATAACGTGGAAAACCTGATTTCTTTCCGACTGACTGGAAAAGAAGCAGAGCTTTTAACTGAGCATATGGGAACAGGGAAAGAGATGACAGAATGTCTTTCACGCATGCCGACAGGAGATTTTCTGATTAAAAATCAGTACCTTGTATCACCAGTGGCAGTACGGATGTATCGGAGACAGAATGCTTTGTGTAAGGTTCATTGCACAGATTTACAGGTGCTAAATCATCAGAAAAAATATCTGGCCGGGCATTTCAGAGACTATTCTCCTTATACAGAATGTGAGAGGACAAGCTGCCGTTACTGTTCAGCGGCTGTTCGGACAGAAGCGCGAAAATTAGCTACGCAGATATATCGCGCAAGGCAGCATAAGATCAGAAACAGAGAAGATCTGGCAGCACATATTAGAAAGATGCCAGATGCAATGAAAGGCTGTCTGCAAAGTTATCCGGCTGAAACAAGAATGAAGATCTGTAATTGCACGGCGGTTCACTTAGTCAAAATGTGCATGATGGAAAAAGGGATTGTATTGTAAGGAGATGTGTAAATGAGCAGTGATTTTTATGATATGTCAGAAAAGACGGAAGATATATCGTTTGATATGACAGAACCAGAAGGGCAGTGGGAGGGATTTGATACCGAATGTGAGACAGACACAGAGGTGTCAGATGCACAGAAAGCAGCGGATTACGCCCGTGCAGCAGGTTTTGAAAAAGCGGGCGATTACATTGAGAAGCATTATGATGGAGGCGAATTTGTCCCAGGAGATCCTATTTCAGTAAAAACTAGAAATATGGGATTAGAAGGAAGTACATCTGCATGTGGCGTGCCTTTTGCACGCCGCAGCGCAGAGCTGGCAGAAGGACTTACGGTAGAGGGAGTGTTTCCTGCATTTGACAGCAAGCATCATGTAGAACTTGGAAATGATGCGAATGATATGACACTGCATCAGCAGTTTGATGCATGCAGAGCAGATTTTCAGGATCATATGTATGATGACACAGAAAAACTCAGCGGTATTTCATTTGGTGACATGGAGCGTATGGATCGTTCACAGGGATACGCACCGGCAGGATATACCTGGCAGCATAACCCTGAGACGGGAGACTTTGACCTTGTTCGAACCAAAGAGCACAGTGCGACTGCCCATACTGGGGGAAATGCATTCTGGGGAAAATAAAAAAATGAAAAATGGCGGGAAACTTCCCCACACTGCGGTGTATATAATGAATGAACAGACAGGAGGTTTTAATTATGAGTGACTTATGGATGCCGTACATTGTGACTAATTTTAACGGACAGAATCAGATTGTTTCAATACTCGACTATGAAAGAGAGAAAGACAGAGTACTACATATAAACGGCGAAATCGATGATTTTATGGCACAGATTCTGACCGCACAGATTCGTTATTTAGAAAGTAAATCAGGAGACGATATCACATTGATGATCAACAGTCCCGGTGGTTCCGTCAGCGCCGGGCTTGCAATCGTAGATGCTATGGAGAATTCGGCTTGTGATATCAGCACAATAGGAACCGGTATGGTTGCAAGCATGGCGGCAGTTTTACTCGCCCTTGGAGCGAAAGGTAAGCGCTTTATTACAAAGAATGCGTTTGTAATGATTCATCAGCCTGTAAATACTAACGTTGGCGGTCAGTGTACAGACATTAGAATTCAATCAGAGTACCTGTGTTACGTAAAAGAAAAAATCGCTGGAATTCTGGCAAAACAGTGTGATCAGAGAATCGGAAAGCTGGAAAGAGATATGGAACGTGATTTTTACATGTCTGCTGAGAAAGCAATCAGATACGGAATAGCCGATGCAATCTACATCGGTGATCCAAAGCTGTAAAAATGATATCAGATGAGAGATGACTCTCACCTACAGGTGGTGAGCAACAAGATTACCGAGGGCATTCTTGAATAGAGGAGGGAATGGTATGGAGAAAAATCAGTGGAAGACAGATAGAATGATTGGTTTTTCAGCCGGTGTAGAAGCCGTAGAAAGAGTATGTGAAAAGGCAGATATGTATAAAGCTACCAGACAGAAGCCGCCACATTTTGTTTTAAATGTGGAAGATGCGGACAGACAGCACATATTTACAAAATTTGTAGTGCAAGCTTATCGTCAGTGTGGAGTTATGGATTTTTTTGAATTGGATGATTTCATTGAATTCACGCTGGACGGCAGTTACGGTCAGTTAGAAGATGTATTTGCAGAATTAGAAGGATATGCCGTATTCACCAACAATTTTCAGGGCATTGTAGCTATGGATATTACAAAACTTGCAGAGCATCTGAACGAAACACAGGTAATAAACTTTTTTCATTATGTAAAAAAATCCGAAAACACAGTTTTTTTATTTTATATTTCTATGAAGGGTATGAAACGTAATGGTGTGAATCTTGCAAATAAAGTGATTTCAGAAATCCCGAACATCGAGTATATAAGAATGGCTTCTTATACTGTCGAAGAAATCTCTGCAATAACACTTCAGATGGTAGAAGATGCGGACATTATCATGAGAAAGAGTGAGAAAGCAATGATTACGCAGATGATTCAGAAAAAGGTGGAAGCCTGTGGATTTTCTACAATAAAAGAAGTCAGAACGCTTGCAAGACAACTGATACTTCATGCAGAAATGAAGGAATCAAAAGCATATCTTGATGTGAAGAAAGTAAGTGAAGTATGCGGAGAAGAGTGTGTGGATAAGGAGAACGAGAATTATGCGAAATGACAGATGGAGTACAGCGGAAGAAATCAAACGCATTCTTGTCCCGGCAGATCAGAATAGCGGAGAGAGTGGAGCAACGCTGTATTATGAGAAGAAAAAGAACTATGTTCAGAGCTCAGAAGGGCACACATTATTCCTGGGTCAGTCAGGAACAGGTAAATCCTGCTCCGGGACGGTTTTGTTAGCTAAAAATCTGATTCAGGAAAAACAGAATATATTTGTTATCGATCCGAAAGGTGAAATTTACAGTAAAACATATTCAGATCTTGAGGAATTTGCTTATAATAAGAAAGTAGTAGACTTTCGAAATATCTTTCAGTCGGATGCGTTTAACCCATTAGCCACACCGTATCATTACTTCAGCAGCGAAGCACCGGAAGATCAGGAGATTGCGATGAACATGATCAATGACCTGGCAGCAGCATTTTATCCGATTCCGGATAGTGGTGATCCTTTCTGGCAGCAATCAGCGCGCAGCCTTTTTATTGGTGCAGTACATGCGCTCATGTTGTTGAAAAAGGAAAATCCGGAGATTCCTGTCAATCTCGCAAGTGCGCATCAATTAATTGCAGGTGGAGAACAAACACTGGGCGGAATCTCCTGCCTGCGTGAACTGATACAGACACTGCCTCTAAATTCAGTTGCTTCCATGCGCTTACAATCTTACGCATCCACAGCGAAAGATACTGCTGCCGGAATAAAGTCTTCTTTTCTTGAAGGAATTTCTATGTGCGCCCAAAGTGAAGGAATCAAGAACCTGTTGGGACACGACGATATTAAAATCCATGAATTAGACGTTGGACGACCGACAGCAATTTATGTCATACTTCCGGATGAAAGCAATATTTTCGGTCCTCTTTCTGCAATTTTGTGTTCCCAGGTGGTTGGACAGTATCTGAGACTTGCGCAGGATCAATACCATGGAAAGCTGCCAAGGACAGTAAATGTTATTTTGGAGGAACTTGGAAATATAGGGGCAGCACTGCCACAGCTGGCAAACTGGATGACAGCATCAAGATCCCGTAACATGCGTTTTTATCTTGTATTGCAGAGCCTTTCTCAGCTTGAAACATTATACGGAAAGAGCAGGGCAGATACGATCCTTGATAATGCGTCTACGATTGTAGCCTTTCGTGTAAGCAACTGGGAGACACTGGAAGAGCTCTCAAAGAAATGTGGAAGAAGACGGTTGAAATCAATGCTTGGAACAGAGAATCTGATCACACCTTCCCAGCTTGGTGCAATGAGAACAGGACAGGCATTGGTAATGATCCAGGGGCAAATCAAATATATCACACAGTTGCCTCATTTTTCCGAAATCTATCCAAATGAAAATAGTCCGGCATCAACACAACCGCAAAACAGAAAGCTCCGAAAACCGATTGAAATTTTCGATATAAAAGCTTTCGTAAGTGAAAAGAAAAAACAAAGATTGGAAGAATTGATGGCTCAGATGGACGATGATGACGATATTATCTCATTTTAGGAAGTATAGTTGTCAGAGAAGGAGTGAAGATCAGAATGTTATATGTTACAGGTGATACCCATGGATGTATCAGAAAATGGAAAGAACAGATTCATCCGGTGTTAAAGGCAGAAGACACTATTATAGTGGCAGGTGATTTTGGGGTTGGTGGCTGGAAAGACGAAGAAGACGCATCCGTTACAGAGGAACAGTTTTATGACTGGATCAGTAAACAGCCTTATTACGTGCTGTTTGTAGATGGAAACCATGAGAATTTTGATAAATTGTATGCATATCCCGTTGAAATGTGGATGGGAGGTAACGTGCACAAACTCCGTCCAAATCTGATCCATTTAATGCGTGGAGAAGTGTACGAAATCGAGGAAAAAAAGATTTTTACCTTTGGTGGTGGTTATAGCATTGATAAAGCCTGGAGAGTAGAAGGAAAGTCATGGTGGCCACAGGAAATGCCTTCTGAGAAAGAATATGAGAATGCCCGACGCAATTTGGAGAAGAATAATTATTCCGTAGATTATATTATTACCCATACGACATGTGCACAGACTGTACATTATATGGCGGCAAGAACTTATATGCGGATCAAAACGAACGTAACAGAAGAGATGCCGCTTACTGCTTTTCTGGAAACCACCAGAATCAATACGAGATACAGGGGATGGTATTTCGGACATTTCCATATTGATATGACGTTATGGAAAAATCAGTTTGTTGTATTTAATTGTATGCGTGAACTTGAGTCCGGAAAAATTGTGCGCGAGTGGTACACATATGAAGGGTAACCAATAGGATAATCAAATAAAAAAGATACTCTGATTGTTTTAAAGCTGATTGCTTTTCATTCGGTCAGAGTATTTTTATTTTATTTGAGTTATGGTAGAATAAACCAATATAACAAATAAAAACAGGAAAATGTGCATATGAAAAATATATTGATGATAGGAACCGGAGGCACCATTGCCTCCAAGCAGACAGAATATGGACTGGCGCCTGGCCTTTCCGCAGAAGATATTTTAAATTATATTCCGGCAGTCAGCAAAATCTGTGAGGTAGATTCCATGCAAGTGTGCAATCTGGACAGCACGAATGTGACACCGGAGCACTGGAAACTGCTGGCAAAGACCGTGCAGGAAAACTATGACAAGTATGACGGATTTGTCATCTGTCATGGTACGGATACGCTGGCATACACAGCAGCCGCGCTGTCTTATATGATCCAGAATTCCAGGAAACCGATTGTTATTACCGGAGCACAAAAGCCGATTGAGATGGACGTGACAGATGCAAAAACAAACCTGCTGGACAGTTTCATCTATGCCTCTGATAACGATTCACAGGATGTCAACATTGTGTTTGACGGAAAAGTTATTGTTGGAACGAGAGCCAGAAAAGAGCGTGCAAAAAGCTACAACGCGTTCTGTAGTATTAATTTTCCGTATCAGGCGGTGATACAGGATGGTATGCTCGTGCGCTATATCACAGAGATGCCATATACCGGACCGGTACGGTTCTACTATGAGATGAAAAACAGCGTGTACGTACTGAAGCTGATTCCGGGCATGCAGCCGGATATTTTGCCATATCTGTTTGAACGATACGACTGTCTGGTGGTGGAGAGTTTTGGTGTGGGTGGAATTCCGGAGTCACTGCTGGATGAATTTTATACGCAGATGAATAAATGGAAAGATAAGGGGAAAATCCTTGTCATGACGACACAGGTGGCCAATGAAGGCAGCAATATGACCGTGTATGAGGTAGGAAAAAAGGTAAAACTGGATTTCAAAATCCTGGAAGCTTATGATATGACATTGGAAGCAACTATTACAAAAATGATGTGGATCATGGGAATGGGAGATCAGACCTTTGAGGAAATGAAACGGGATTTTTACCGTCTGGTGAATCATGATATTCTGTTTACGAAGCGTATCGAAGGCGAATTCTTACCTGCCAATTCATGTTTGTCTGTGTAAGGAACAAAAAAGAAGTGAACCGTAGAGAAAGTTATTACAATGTATAAGTGAAGGACAAAAAAGGTCTCTTCGAACGTGTACACGGAAACAAAAACAGAAAGAAATTGTAACAATGACGATTCAACAACTGGAGCAGGTAATTGCTCGCTACGGAACAGAAATATATTCTTTTTGCGTATATCTGACAAAGGATCATGACAGGGCAGAGGAACTGTATCAGGAAACCTGGCTTACAATTACACGCAATACGGAAAAAATTGAAAACAGTGCAACGGTCAAAAGCTATATTTTATCTGTTGTGATACGCATCTGGAAAAATCAGAAACGCAAGATTGCCTGGCGCAGCAGGATTGCTCCCACAGAGCAGCTTGTGGAAGAGGCAGAGACTGGCGGTGTAGATATGGCAGAGGATTCACTGACAATTTGCCTGCAGAAAGAGCGGAAGCAGGAAGTGGAAAGCGCAGTTAGCAGACTGTCGGAAAAATATCAGATAGTTGTAATGTTGTATTATATGGAAGAATTGTCCGTGGAACAGATCGCGAAAATTCTTTCAATTCCACAGGGAACCGTAAAGAGCAGACTTGCTGCGGCAAGAAAAAAATTAGGTCAGGAATTGGAGGCATATATCCATGCATGATAAATTGGATACATTATTATTTGATCAGTTGAAACCTCAATCAGAACCGAATCCGGAATTGAATCGTCAAATTCTGGAAACATGTTCAAAGGAGAAATGGTCAATGAAGAAACAAAGTATTTGCGGTATAAAAGGAATGAAAAAAATAGCAGCAGCGGCAGTGGCGGCCTGCATTCTCACAGCAGGTGGTGTGACTGGATTTGCGGCATATCATTATCTGACACCGGCTCAGATGGCTACAGAGATCAGTGGAACAGCCAATGCGCTGACAAAAGCATTTGAGAGCAAAGATGCGGTGACGGTAAATGAAATGCAGACCAGTAATGGATATGAAATTCGATTGCTGGGGCTGGTATCCGGAACAGATTTATCTGCGTATGTGACAGACACCGTACAAAATCAGTTGAGACAGACAAAAACTTATGCTGCACTGGCAATTTCACGTGCAGATGGACAGCAAATAGAGAATAAAAACCTTTGTGTGTCACCGCTGATCAACGGTGTGGACTGGAAGACAGCAAATAACGGAACGCTGGATACAGGGCTTTGCTGGTTTGAAAAAGATGGTATTTTATATGAACTGATAGAATGTGACGATCTGGAAATATTTTCGGACCGGGGTGTACAGATTGGTGTTGTGGACGCATTTGGAGATGAATGCCGGGCATTTACAATGGACAAAGAAACGGGTGTATATCAGAAAACGGCGGATTACTATGGAACAAATGCGCTGTTTGACCTTCCACTGGATACCGCAAAGGCAGATCCGACAGTAGCAAATAAACGGATTAAGGAAATGCAAGAGAAGGTTAAAACAGAAGAAGTGGATAAAACAGGTATCAAAGATGCTGCTGAGACAATCAGTGATAATCCGGAAATCAGTGATTTTATTGCTGAGGCAATTCAGGCAGAGGATGCAGATGCATTTCTGACTGCGCATGCAAAAATGGTTGAAACGCAGACACTTCCGATAAAGGAAGATAACACAATTGCCTATGAAAACAGTGAAGGTGGAAAGGGAACGATTACAACAGACAATTTGAAAATTGGTGAAAAGAGAATTTTAGGCACTGAAAGTGGGGACAGCCTAGACAGTATACGATTAAATGTATATACATTAAATGCGGACAATACAGTGACTTATGAAGTCTATATGCCACAGTAGACAGTTATTCTTATCAGAATCACCGCATATGCTTCCGGGAGCGGAGACATGTGCTGGATGAGCATTTGAACGCTTTACAAGACGGCATTCGGAGGAGTTTACGTTAATTGTAAAATTACGGGAACGTGAACAGTAGATTTTTTGTTTTACAAAATCTTAAAATAATAGGTATGGGTATAATAACATAGATAATATAAGGGAGCAGAGAAAACTTACCTTTGCAGTGATTGCTAGCCGCAAAGGTAAGTTTTTCTGCTCCCTTTTGCATAACTTTTTGGGAAGCCAATGTTCAAAAACGAAAATCCTTTAAATTAATCTGATATTTATTTATTTTCCGATAAAGTGTTCGTTTAGAGATATTAAGATGTTTAGCTGCCTGTGAAATATTTCCCTTCTCATCGTGAAGAACTTGAATTAGTTCCTGTAAAAATAAGTCAAGGTTGCTTTGTGCAGGATAAGTAAGAGTCGATGATTCCGGTTTCGCATTAGAATCCTTCTGGTTGTTGAAAGAATCGTTTGACAGTTCTTCAAAAATCTGATGAGGAAGATGCTCCGGTGTGATAAAATCCTGGTCTGCCAGGTTTACGGCACGCTCAATGATGTTTTCAAGTTCCCTGATATTTCCAGGCCATGTATAACTGCATAGTGCTTCAATAGCAGGAGAATTTACTTTCGTGACATTTTTCCCAAGATTACGGCTTTTTTCTACAATAAAGTGACGAATTAGATCAGGAATATCTGTTTTTCGTTCGCGCAGAGGAGGAACTTCGATGGAAAGAACATTTAAGCGGTAGTAAAGATCACTTCGAAATGTCTGGTTATGGACAGCTTCCATCAGGTTGACATTGGTGGCAGTGATAATCCGTACATCAATTTTTCTTTCGTGTGTGTCTCCTAAGCGTGTAATTGTTTTAGTCTGTAGGACACGTAACAGAGATACCTGCAGTGCAAGTGGCATATCACCGATTTCGTCAAGAAAGATGGTTCCGCCGTTAGCCAATTCAAATTTTCCTGGCTGACCATTTTTGGAAGCACCGGTGAATGCTCCAGGAACATACCCAAACAACTCGCTTTCAATTAGTTCTTTGGGTAAAGAGCCGCAGTTAATGGCTACAAAAGGAAAATCTGCACGATTGCTGGCATTGTGTATTGCCTGAGCGAACAGTTCTTTGCCAGTTCCACTTTCCCCCAGAATCAGAACATTTGAGGATGAATCCGCAGCAGTGCGCGCAAGAGTGATTGCGGCTGATAGTTCCGGGGAAGAACCTACGATAGAATCAAAGGTGTAAGTGGCATGTAGTCCGCTGAGTTTTCCAGCCAGCTGATGTAGCTTGTTTGTTTCATCCAATAAAATGATTTTTCCGATTGCCTTGTGGTGCAGATCATATACAAAGGACGTTGATATTGAAATGGATTTCTTACGTTTGGAGTATCCGATAATATTATATTCGACATTATGTATATTTTGCGTCAGATCCGTTATTTTTTGCCCGGAAGTTTTTGGAAAAATAAGATGATTTATTTTTTCACCTTTGAGATTCTGGTAGGATTCAAGCAATTGTGAGGCAATCTGATTGTGCTGTAAAATGACACCGCGAGTGTCTGTAAACAGGATTCCGCTTGGAATTGCTTCTATGGTTGTTGAAAGCTGATTTTTGACTTTACGGACATGATTGAGGCTCTGCTCCATAGATAATTCTTTACTGATGCTGTCTGCAGCGGAACAGATCATGGCCAGAATGTAATTTTGGTTGGCTTGCTCAATGGGGGCAACGGAACCGAGAACACCAATAATTTGACCAGTACGATCGCAGATTGGTGCAGCGGTTCCGATATAATGGTGAAAGGTCTGGCAATAATGTTCCGCGCCTTGAATTTGTGTAGGAGATTGGGTAACAAGACAAAGCCCGATTCCAGTAGTTCCGGCATGTTTTTCATCGCGCATGGCACCAAGATACAGATTCGTATGCTCTGTGATATCTGACAGTGTGGCATTATCGCCGATAAAATCAATGATAGTTCCCTGTGCATCTGTCAGGGAAAGTAAAATACCAGTATTTTTCAAATACTGATATAAAGTAGTCATATAGGAATGACCTGTTTCAAGCAAAAACTGATTTTTGGAAAGAATATCCTGCAGAACCTGAGGAGCTAAGTGATATTCTTTCAGATTTTGCCAGGGAAGCCGGAATTTTTTTGAACGTTTCCAGCTTTCAAGTACCTGAGGGGAAATATCTATATCTGCTTCAGGCAGTGGTTGATCATGAATGATATATTTTTCATACTTTTCAGATAACACAAAAATAACCTTCTTTCTGTTGTGGGTGGAAAATAGGTGTCAATATAGTCTAATGCAAGAAATATGCCAGAAAGAGTGTGCCAAAATGCGTCATAATTTGAAATAATATGTGTCGGGCAGTCACAAAATGGCACGAAATGGCACAAAATGGCACAAAATAGCACGAAAAAGAAAAAAGCGTGCGCAATACCCTATCAAAAAGTAAAAATAGAAATTGGCATGTAAGTTGCATAAATAAGAATATAAAAACAGTCTGCAAATAAAAAGTCAAGCAGAAATTAATGAACTTTGAAAATTTTATACAGGTTGAACGTAAGATACGAAAAT
>NZ_CAKRAS010000045.1 GCF_934295145.1 uncultured Eubacterium sp.
CACGGCGTAGATAAAAGAAGCTGGAAGCAAAACTCCAAGGCAAGGCGGTAGACTGATTTTCGTTATCGGAGCGAGCATAGCCCGACCGCGGGAGTGTGTCTGAGCCAACAGCTGTTTTTGCTGTTGGTGAGTTCGCGGAAGCGGTCGGAGATAGGCGGCGCAGCGCAGATAGAAAATCATTCGTGCCGGCATTGGAGTTTTCTTCCAGCTTCTTTTTAAACTAACCTAAACAAGAATTAATTATCATCCTGGTCAGAGGTTGCCATTGTATATACAGAACGTTTTCTGGCCATTTCATCACTTTCCAGATACTCATCGTATGTGGTGATCTTGTCGATGATAGAACCGTTTGGCATAAATTCAATGATACGGTTAGCAGTTGTCTGTACAATCTGATGATCGCGGGAAGCGAAGAGCAGTACACCTGGGAATTTGATCAGACCGTTGTTTAATGCAGTGATGGACTCCATATCCAAATGGTCAGTTGGCTCATCCAGAATCAGCACGTTAGATGCCTCAATCATCATACGAGAGAAGAGTACACGTACTTTCTCACCACCGGAGAGTACACGCATTTTTTTGACACCATCTTCTCCCGGGAAGAGCATACGTCCAAGGAATCCACGTACATAAGTAGCATCTTTGATCTCAGAGAACTGTGTCAGCCAGTCTACAATGATCAGATCTGTATCAAAAATTTTGGTATTGTCTTTCGGGAAGTAGGACTGACTTGTTGTTACACCCCATTTATAAGTTCCTTCATCCGGCTCCATCTCTCCTGTGATGATTTTAAATAAAGTAGTTTTAGCCAGCTCGTTGCTTCCGACAAAAGCAATTTTATCCTCACGGTTTACGATAAAGGACACGTTATCCAGGATTTTTACACCGTCAATGGTTTTACTTAAGCCTTCTACCAGAAGTACTTCATTACCAATCTCGCGGGATGGTCGGAAATCGATGTACGGATATTTACGGCTGGAAGGTTTGATCTCATCCAACTGGATTTTTTCCAGTGCTTTCTTTCTGGAGGTAGCCTGTTTGGATTTGGAAGCGTTTGCGGAGAAACGGGAGATGAACTCTTGTAATTCTTTAATCTTCTCCTCTTTCTTTTTGTTTGCTTCTTTCATCTGTTTTACCATTAACTGGCTGGACTCATACCAGAAATCGTAGTTTCCGGCATAAAGCTGGATTTTTGCATAGTCAATATCAGCGATATGCGTACAAACTTTGTTTAAAAAATAACGGTCATGGGATACTACAATGACAGTATTTTCAAAGTTGATCAGGAATTCTTCCAACCATGCAATAGCATCGAGATCCAGGTTGTTGGTCGGCTCATCCAACAGAAGAATGTCTGGATTCCCGAATAAGGCCTGCGCAAGCAGGACTTTAACCTTCATAGGACCCGGCAAGTCTCCCATAGTAGCGTAATGGAATTCTGTGTCGATTCCAAGACCGTTCAGCATAGTAGCAGCATCGGATTCAGCATTCCATCCGTCCATGTCAGCAAATTCAGCCTCGAGTTCGCTGGCACGGATACCATCTTCATCTGTGAAATCTTCTTTCATATAGATAGCATCTTTTTCTTTCATGATTTCATAGAGACGTTTGTTTCCCATGATGACAGTATCAAGTACGGTATAGGCATCATACTTGAAATGATCCTGCTGCAGAAAGGATAGTCTCTGACCGGCAGTGATGGAGATATCTCCGTTTGTCGGTTCAAGCTGTCCGCTTAAAATTTTTAAAAATGTTGATTTTCCGGCACCGTTGGCACCAATCAGACCGTAGCAGTTGCCCTCTGTAAACTTTATGTTTACATCTTCAAACAACGCTTTTTTACCGATTCGTAAAGTTACATTATTTGCACTGATCATAAATTCTTCTCCTTGATTTCTTTATTATAATGTGTTTTGTTTCTAATAATTTACCTCTGGTATTGTACACAAGATTACATATAAAAGCAAGGAAAACATGTGGGAAGGATGATTTTTGCTTTTAAGAAAAGATTTGTAATATACAGTAGCAGATTTTTATAAAGAGAAAACCAGATTTTGTGATAAGGCATGATAAAAAATATACGGTGGAATCTGAATGATTATGAGCAGGTAGGGTGTGGATTTTTGAATATTTGTTTTAGATGAAAAGAATTCAAGGTAGACGTGAATAAGTTGATGGATAAGATTGTATGCAATATTATACGCATGGGGTTCTTGTATTCAACAGAAAAGTAGGTTACAATACGGTTATCACGTTGGGAGTTCGCAGGGCATTTCCTGGCAAACTTGCAGCGTTAGTCACAAAAATGGACTCAGAAAAAAACAAAATTGTATTGAAATATGTACAATTTTGGGATATACTGATGTTGCTTTTTTGTGAAATTATTGTAAGATAAGGGTAAAGCATTGTTAACTAATTAACAAGACTAAATCAAAAGAATTTAGGAGGAATGGAAATGAAACGTTCTATGAAAACCATGGATGGTAACCATGCAGCAGCTCATGCATCATATGCATATACAGATGTTGCAGCTATCTATCCGATCACTCCATCATCTGTAATGGCAGAAGCAACAGATGAATGGGCAACCCAGGGAAGAAAAAATATCTTTGGACAGACTGTAAAAGTAACAGAGATGCAGTCCGAGGCAGGTGCAGCTGGTACTGTACACGGCTCTCTGGCAGCAGGTGCTCTGACAACTACTTATACAGCATCTCAGGGTCTTCTCCTGATGATTCCAAACCTTTATAAAATTGCTGGTGAGAGATTACCAGGTGTATTCAACGTGTCTGCACGTACACTTGCAAGCCATGCATTATGTATCTTCGGTGATCATTCTGATGTCTATGCCTGTCGTCAGACTGGTTGCGCAATGCTTTGTGAGTCCAGCGTTCAGGAAGTAATGGATCTGACACCGGTTGCTCATTGCGCAGCAATCAAAGGAAGACTTCCGTTTATCAATTTCTTCGATGGTTTCCGTACATCTCATGAAATTCAGAAAATCGAGACATGGGATTATGAAGATCTGAAAGATATGGTAGATCTTGATGCAATCAACGCATACCGTCAGAGCGCATTAAATCCAAATCATCCATGTCAGATGGGTTCTGCACAGAATCCGGATATCTTCTTCCAGGCAAGAGAGGCATGCAACCAGACTTATGATGATATGCCTGCAATTGTTCAGGAGTACATGGACAAAGTTAATGAGAAACTTGGTACAAACTATAAATTATTCAACTACTATGGTGCAGAGGATGCTGAGAAAGTTATCATCGCTATGGGTTCCGTTTGTGAGACAATCGATGAGACAATCGATTATCTGATGGCAAAAGGTGAGAAAGTAGGTCTTGTAAAAGTACGTCTGTACAGACCGTTCTCCGCAGAAGCTCTGATCAACACTATCCCGGATACTGTAAAACAGCTTATCGTTCTTGACAGAACAAAAGAGCCAGGCGCTATGGGCGAGCCACTTTACCTTGATGTAGTTGCTGCATTAAAGAATACAAAATTTGATCAGACACCGATCTTCACAGGACGTTACGGACTTGGCTCCAAAGATACAACACCTGGACAGATTATCGCTGTTTACAACAATACAGAAAAAGAGAAATTCACAATCGGTATCGTTGATGATGTTACCAACCTTTCTCTGGAAGTTACAGAGCATCCGGTTACAACTCCGGCTACAACAATCAACTGCAAGTTCTGGGGACTTGGAGCAGATGGTACTGTAGGTGCTAACAAGAACTCCATCAAGATCATCGGTGACAATACTGATATGTATGCTCAGGCTTACTTTGATTATGATTCCAAAAAATCAGGTGGTGTAACAATTTCCCACTTACGTTTTGGTAAAGATCCGATTCGTTCCACATATCTGATCAATAAAGCAAACTTTGTAGCATGTCATTGCCCGGCTTATATCCACAAATACAACATGGTTCAGGATCTGGTTCCAGGTGGAACTTTCCTTCTGAACTGCTCATGGGATATGGCTGGACTGGAAGAGCATCTTCCGGGACAGGTAAAACGTTACATTGCTGAGAATGATATTCAGTTCTATACAATTGACGGTATTAAGATCGGTAAAGAGATTGGACTTGGCGGACGTATTAATACAGTTCTTCAGTCTGCATTCTTTGCACTTTCCAACATCATTCCGGCTGACAAAGCAAACGAACTGATGAAAGCAGCTGCAAAAGCTACTTATGGTAAAAAAGGTGATAAGATTGTACAGATGAACTACGATGCAATCGATGCTGGTGCTAAAAACGTTGTTAAGATTGAAGTTCCGGAAAGCTGGAAGACAGCAGGGGAGGAGAGCCTTACAGGTGCAGCAGCAACAGGCGCTCGTCAGGATGCAGTTGATTTCGTAAACAACATCCAGAAGAAGATCAATGCTCAGATGGGTAACACATTACCGGTATCTGCATTCAAAGATTATGTAGATGGTTCCACACCGTCTGGTACATCCGCTTATGAGAAACGTGGTGTAGCAGTAGATGTTCCGGTATGGGATGTAAATAAATGTATCCAGTGTAACCAGTGTTCTTATGTCTGCCCGCATGCAGCAATCCGTCCGGTTGCTATGACAGAGGCTGAGGCAGCTGCAGCTCCGGAAGGAATGCAGTACAAAGATATGACAGGAATGCCGGGATACAAATTTGCTATCACAATTTCCGCATACGATTGTACCGGATGTGGTTCCTGTGTAAATGTTTGCCCGGATAAGATCCAGGCAATCACAATGCAGAACTTTGAGGCTAATGAAGCAGAACAGGCTTACTTTGATTATGGTGTAACTGTTCCGGATAAAGCAGAAGTTATTGCTAAATTCAAAGAGAATTCCGTAAAAGGATCTCAGTTCAAACAGCCGTTGCTTGAGTTCTCAGGTGCTTGTGCTGGTTGTGGTGAGACACCATACGCAAAACTGATCACTCAGTTATTCGGTGATAGAATGTACATTGCAAACGCAACAGGATGCTCCTCTATCTGGGGTAACTCTTCACCGTCCACACCATACACAGTAACTCCGGAAGGAAAAGGACCGGCTTGGTCAAACTCCCTGTTCGAGGATGCTGCAGAGTTTGGTTATGGTATGCTTCTCGCTAATAATGCATTAAGAGGTGCATTAAAAGAGAAAGTAGAAGATGTTGTTGCAAACGGTACAAACGAAGATGTAAAAGCTGCTGGACAGGAATGGTTAGATACTTACGGATGTGGCGTTACAAACGGACCTGCTACAGACAAGCTCATCAAAGCTTTAGAGGCATGCGGATGTGACAAAGCTCAGGAAATCCTTGCTCAGAAAGACTTCCTTGGAAAGAAATCCCAGTGGGTATTCGGTGGTGACGGATGGGCTTACGATATCGGATTCGGTGGCGTAGACCATATCCTTGCAAGTGGTAAAGATATCAACGTAATGGTATTCGATACTGAGGTATATTCCAATACAGGTGGACAGTCTTCTAAATCTACAAACATCGGTGCAATCGCTCAGTTCGCAGCAGGTGGTAAAGATGTTAAGAAGAAAGACCTTGCTTCCATCGCAATGAGCTATGGTTATGTATACGTAGCACAGATCGCTATGGGTGCTGATATGAACCAGTGTGTGAAAGCAATCGCTGAGGCTGAGGCATATCCGGGACCATCTCTGATCATTGCATACGCTCCATGTATCAACCATGGTATCAAGATTGGTATGAGCAAAGCTCAGACTGAGGAGAAGAACGCAGTAGCAGTAGGTTACTGGAACAACTTCCGCTTCAATCCGGCTCTGGCTGCTGAAGGCAAGAATGCATTCACTCTTGACAGCAAAGCTCCAAGCGGAGATTACAAAGCATTCCTGAACGGTGAAGTTCGTTACAATGCTCTTGTAAGACAGGATCCGGAGAAAGCAGATCGTCTCTTCGAGAAATCTGAGGAAAATGCAAAAGCAAGATATGCTTACCTGAACAAACTCGTAAAACTTTACGGTACAGAGGAGTAAGATATTCTGTTTTTGTAAATACTAGGAATAGTTATAAGAGGTGTGTCACTTTGGTGGCACGCCTCTTTTGTGATTTAGAAAAATAAAAAAGGTTGATGTTGTTTCATAAATTGGTTACAATGGTACAGAATGAAAGGATGAAATAGATGAAATTAAAAGAACATAAGATCGACAGCGTTGAACCGGGAAGTATCGCGGAAGAGATGGGAATTGAAGCGGGTGATGTTCTGCTTGAAGTGAACGGAAAGCCAATTCAGGATGTTTTTGATTATCATTTTCTGATTAACGATGTGCTGTTGACCCTACTGATTCGTAAACCAAACGGAGAAGAATGGGAACTTGAGATAGAGAAAGATTATTATGAGGATCCAGGGATCGTTTTTGAAAATGGTTTGATGGATGATTATAAATCCTGTTACAATAAATGTATTTTTTGTTTTATTGATCAGATGCCTCCAAATATGAGAGAGACTCTGTATTTTAAAGATGATGATTCGCGATTGTCCTTCCTTCAGGGAAATTATGTGACATTGACAAATATGAAAGAAGAAGATGTAGAACGAATCATTACGTATAAGCTGGCACCAATCAATATATCTGTGCATGCGATGAATCCGGAATTGCGCTGTGAGATGCTGCATAATCGTTTTGCAGGAGAAGCGTTAGACAAAATTCGTCGATTTTACGAAGGCGAGATTGAGATGAATGGTCAGATTGTTCTGTGTAAAGGTGTAAATGATGGTCCGGAACTCGAACGAAGCATCAAGGAACTGGCAGAGTATCTTCCATATATGCAGAGTCTGTCAGTTGTGCCAGTCGGATTGACAAAATTTCGTGACGGATTGTATCCTTTGAAACCTTTTGGAAAAGAAGATGCAAAGGAAGTACTGAAAACCATTCACAAATGGCAGAAAATCTGTTTCGAGAAACATGGGACACATTTTGTGCAGGCTTCGGACGAGTGGTATCTGCTGGCGGAAGAACCGTTTCCACCGGAGAAAAACTATGACGGATATATTCAGCTGGAAAATGGCGTAGGCATGATTCCACTGTTGGAAAGCGAATTTGACCAGTGTCTGGCGGATGAACTGGTAGAACAGGCAGATGGATTTGAGCAGAGTATGGCTTGGGACGAACTAAATGATTCTAAAACTGTTGAAAATGAAAACCTGGATGAGCTGGAAACAGAGAACAAAACTTACCGTCGTGTGGTTTCTGTTGCAACAGGGAAATCTGCAGCAGGACTGATGCGCAGACTGGCCGATAAATTTATGAAACAGCATCCGGATATTAAAGTGATCGTGTACCAGATCCGAAATGACTTTTTCGGCGAGATGATCACAGTTTCCGGGTTACTGACTGGAACGGATCTGAAATCCCAGCTGACCGGGAAGGAACTGGGTGATATGCTCCTGCTTTCCGGCAACGTACTGCGAACGGGAGAGGAAGTATTTCTGGATGACGTGACGCTGGCAGAATTGGAAAATGCTTTACAAGTGCCGATTCATATTGTAAAATCAGACGGGCAGTGTCTGTATGATGGCATGCTTGGCAATGTTTAATATTTCGCAAAGCGAATAAAGGTAACTTGAAAAATACTTACATTGATCATAAAGCAGGATAAAATGAAAACCTGCATAAGAAGTGTAAGCAGATTCTGAAATAGAGAGATGAGGGATAAAAATATGAGTAAACCGGTTGTTGCGGTTGTGGGACGTCCGAATGTAGGAAAATCTACATTATTCAATGCCCTGGCAGGAGAGCGTATTTCCATCGTTAAGGATACACCGGGTGTCACAAGAGACCGTATTTATGCAGATGTAGAATGGCTGAACCATTCATTTACTATGGTAGATACCGGAGGTATTGAGCCGGACAGTAAAGACGTGATTTTGTCACAGATGCGTGAGCAGGCAGAGATTGCTATTGCTACCGCAGATGTGATCGTATTTATGACTGACGTACATCAGGGATTGGTGGATGCAGATGCAAAAGTGGCAGATATGCTGCGCCGTTCCCATAAACCTGTCGTTCTGGTTGTCAATAAAGTAGACAGCTTTCAGAAATACATGGCGGATGTATATGAATTTTATAATCTTGGAATCGGTGATCCAATGCCGATTTCTGCAGCTTCCCGCCTGGGACTGGGTGATATGCTGGAGGAAGTAGTAAAACATTTCCCGGATACAGCCAAAGAAGAGGAAGAGGATACAAGACCAAAGGTTGCCATTATCGGAAAACCAAACGTTGGAAAATCTTCTCTGGTAAATAAACTGGCAGGTGAATCCCGTGTGATCGTATCTGACATCGCAGGAACTACCCGTGATGCCATTGATACAGCGGTAAAATATAACGGAAAAGAGTATATTTTCATTGATACTGCTGGGCTGCGCCGTAAAAACAAGATCAAAGAAGAAATTGAGCGTTACAGTATTATCCGTGCGGTAACAGCTGTAGAACGTGCGGACGTTGTCATCCTTGTGATTGATGCGACAGAAGGTGTGACTGAGCAGGATGCAAAAATCGCCGGAATCGCTCATGAGCGTGGAAAAGGTATTATCATTGCTGTAAATAAATGGGATGCCATTGAAAAAGATGACAAGACTATTTATAAGCATACAAATAAAATCCGTGAGATCCTAAGCTTCATGTCCTATGCAGAGATCATGTTTATTTCAGCAAAAACAGGTCAGCGTCTGAGTAAAATGTATGAAATGATCGACATGGTTCTGGAAAACAATGCAATGCGTGTGGCTACCGGTGTCTTAAATGAAATTATGACCGAAGCCGTAGCAATGCAGCAGCCTCCTTCTGACAAAGGAAAACGTCTGAGACTTTATTATATTACACAGGTTGCGGTGAAACCACCGACATTTGTTATTTTTGTAAACGATAAAGAACTGATGCATTTCTCCTATACGCGATATTTGGAAAACAGAATCCGTGACACCTTTGGATTTAAGGGCACGGCATTGAAGTTTATTATCCGTGAGAGAAAGGAAGACAGATAAATGGTAGTATTTCGAATCGTAAGTATTCTTTTAGGCTACCTGTTTGGACTGTTTCCGACTGGTGTGTTATATGGAAAAGCACATAATGTGGACATTCGATCCAGGGGAAGTGGAAATTCTGGCATGACAAATTCACTGCGTGTCCTTGGATGGAAGGCCGGCGTGGTTGTGTTTTTGGGTGACTGTTTAAAAGCAGTGGCAGCAATGGCAATCATCTGGGGAGTGGCAAGAACCCGTTACCCTGATGCGGTGAAATTGCTGGAACTGTATGCCGGATTTGGCGCTGTCCTTGGTCATAACTTCCCTTTTTATATGAAGTTTAAGGGAGGAAAAGGAATTGCAAGCAGCGTTGGAATTGTGTTTTCTTTTGACTGGAGAATGGTTCCAATCTGTGCAATTTTATTTTTTTCATCTGTAGTTCCAACGGGATTTATGTCTCTTGGTTCCCTTGGAATTATGAGTGGATTTTTTGTACAGACCATTGTGTTTGGGCAGATGGGATGGCTAAAGATCGCCACGCAGTTTCTGCCGGAGACCTATGTGCTTGCTGGTATATTGACGGCACTGGCATTCTGGCAGCATCGCGCAAATATCAAACGTCTGGCAACCGGAACGGAAAATAAGTTCCGCCCGGCGAAGAAAAGTGAGTAATTACATAAAAAAGATATATGATAGTATAAATATGGAGGCGGAAAAATGGCAGAAATAGGTGTAATCGGTGCCGGAAGCTGGGGAACAGCACTGGCGATCGTTCTGGCTCATAATGGACACAATGTAACCGTGTGGTCTATTCTGGAAGATGAAGTGAAAATGCTCACAAATGAACGAGAACACAAAGACAAACTTCCAGGTGTAAAAATACCGGAAACGATTTCATTTACAACTGATCTGAAGGCTGCGGCAGCAGGAAAAGAGATGGTGGTACTTGCGGTACCTTCACCGTTTACAAGAAGTACGGCACATAATCTGGCTGAGTTTATCACGGAAGGACAGCTGATCGTTATTGTTTCTAAAGGTATTGAAGAAAGCACATTGATGATCCAGTCTGAGATCGTAGAGCAGGAGATTCCACAGGCAGATGTGGCGGTCATGTCAGGCCCAAGCCATGCAGAGGAAGTGGGACGTGGATTGCCGACAACTGTTGTGGCTGGTGCACATACAAAGAAATCTGCAGAGCAGGTACAGACATTCTTTATGAATGAGGTGTTTCGTGTATACACAAGTCCGGACATGTTGGGAATTGAGCTTGGTGCTTCTCTGAAAAATGTCATTGCGCTGGCGGCAGGTATGGCGGACGGACTGGGATATGGAGACAATACAAAAGCAGCATTGATCACACGCGGAATCAAGGAAATCAGCCGCCTGGGAGTGGCAATGGGCGCAAATGCAGAGACATTAAATGGCCTGTCAGGTATCGGAGACTTGATTGTAACTTGTGCCAGCCGTCACAGCCGTAACCGTAAAGCCGGTATGCTGATCGGACAGGGCTATACCATGCAGGAAGCGATGGATGAAGTAAAGATGGTTGTGGAAGGTGTTTATTCAGCGAAAGCAGCTATTGCGCTGGCAAAAAAATATGATATTGACATGCCGATTATTGAGCAGGTAAATGCAGTATTATTTGATAAACAGACAGCGAAAGATGCTGTGATGGAACTGATGTTGCGTGACAAGAAAGCGGAGCATGAGGATATTCAGTGGTAACGCCTGTGTTGTCACAAAATTGTGAAAAAATCAAAAGCAGGAGACTGTAAAGAGGAGAAATCAGGATGCTGATACGATGTGCAAAATGTGGAAAAATGTATGATTATGATAAATACAATGGTATTTGCCCAAATTGTGCGCGGTATAACCGACCGGACAGCCGCGAGGATATGGAGCAGAGTCTGCATGATAAATATGATACAGGATCTGATCCACGTCAGCATGACTGGTATCGGGAACCTCAAAATACAGTCAAGAAGGAGAAACAATCTTATACATATCAGAGTTTTGGCGAACAGGCAGCTGAAAATAGCAATACGTTGAAGCGGGCAACCCATCAGACGCAGGGATGTAAAAAGTCGGCTTTCATGCCAGCTGTTATTGTTCTGGTGGCTGTACTTGTGGCTGTGCTGATAGGGGGCACAGTGCTTTTTGCGACCTTGGGTCCTGCAATTACAGACGATTGGGATGTGAATGACCAGGGTTACGATCAGGCGGAAGAGACTATTGATCCGGAATATCAGAATCGAGTTTATGTGGATTATGCCTGGACAGATTGCCTGGGAGATGATCTTGACGACGTGGATTGGGATGATTATGTAAATGATTATTTTACGGAAGCGACGGACGGAGAACTGGCACAGCTTTCAGAACTTACGGCAGAACCCGGAATGACGTATTATCTGATTTCTCTGGATATTAGAAACAACCTGCCTGATTCATACAGCTTATCTTATCTGACGGAAAATATGCTCAGTTTCTGGTCGGACGAAGATATGGATGGAAATCCAGATGAATACTATGAAATCGAAAAACTGTTTACCATCAGCCATCCAGAGACGGAGTCAATGGATGATAACTATGTGGAGGTTCTGATAGCGGTACCGGATGATCTGGAAGATCTTTATGGAGCCTGTGTTTTGAATGACAATGCAGAAGAATTTGGCTGCTATCTGGATGAATAAATTGTATAGTAAATTACAGAGATAAAAGAAAAGGCCTGATGTCTGCAGTGGATACCGGGTCTTTTTCTCTCAGTAAAGAAATTTATTCCTGTAAAAATGTAAGTGAAAACAAGCTTATGATAAAAGAAAGTGGAGGAAATTATGATGGAAAATATTCGTATCAAATATTTTACGGACAAAATTGACAAATTGGAGTATATTGACGGAAAATCTGACTGGATCGATCTGCGTGCAAGTGAAACCGTTGAGATGAAAGCAGGAGAGTTCAAACTGATTCCACTCGGAGTTGCAATGGAATTGCCGAAGGGGTATGAAGCTCATGTGGTACCGCGCAGCTCAACTTTTAAAAATTATGGATTACTGCAGGTAAACAGCTGTGGTATCATTGATGGTTCTTATTGTGGAGATGAAGATATGTGGCGTATGCCGGTGTATGCAACCCGTGATACCGTGATCAATGTAAATGACAGAATATGTCAGTTCCGTATCGTGGAGAATCAGCCACAGATCGTATTTGAGGAAGTTACATCCCTTGGAAACAGTAATCGCGGCGGTTTTGGAAGCACTGGAAAACAGTAAATCGGATGTACACGAAATTATATGACAGATGTGAAAATATTGTTCGTTAAATCGTCAAAAAAATAAAGGAATGCATCGTCGTAATGATGAAAAATTGTAAGACATGAACAAAAAACTGTCAGAAACACCAAGGTTTTGATGGTAATTTTGTTAAAATACATGATGACAAGAGCAAATAGATTTGTTAAAATAACAACATAAACAAAGCAAGAAGTTTTGTGGAGAATTATTTTATGGAGGGTAATTAAAAATGGCAGAATTATCATTAAAACATATCTATAAGAGATATCCAAACGGGTTTGAGGCTGTAAAGGATTTTAACCTTGATGTAGCAGATAAAGAGTTCATTATTTTTGTTGGACCATCTGGATGCGGTAAATCTACAACACTTCGTATGATTGCTGGTCTGGAAGAAATCACAGAAGGTGAATTCGATATCGACGGAAAGAGAATGAATGACGTTGAGCCGAAAGACAGAGATATTGCTATGGTATTTCAGAACTATGCATTATATCCTCATATGACCGTATATAATAATATGGCATTTGCGTTAAAATTAAGAAAAGTTCCAAAAGATGAGATTGATAAAAAAGTTCGTAACGCAGCAAGAATTCTTGATCTTGAAAAATTGCTGGATCGTAAACCGAAAGCTCTTTCCGGTGGACAGAGACAGCGTGTTGCCATGGGACGTGCTATCGTGCGTGAACCGAAGGTATTCCTGATGGATGAGCCGCTTTCCAATCTGGATGCAAAATTAAGAGTACAGATGCGTTCTGAAATTTCATCCTTACATCAGAGACTTGGCGCAACTATCATTTATGTAACACATGATCAGACAGAGGCTATGACACTTGGTACAAGAATCGTTGTTATGAAAGATGGCGTGATCATGCAGGTGGATTCTCCGCAGAAACTTTACAATGAGCCAAACAATCTGTTTGTTGCAGGATTCATTGGATCTCCACAGATGAACTTTATTGACTGTGTATGTAAGGTTGAGGGAGATAAAGTTACTCTGACAAATGGTGATACTTCTTTCGTAATGCCGGAGGGCAAAGCTAAAGCATTAAAAGATGGCGGATATGATGGAAAAACAGTTGTATTTGGTATTCGCCCAGATGATATGGATGATTATCCGGAGTACATCGAGAAACATGCCGGATATGCAATCAAAGCAAAATGTACCGGTTATGAGCTTCTTGGTTCCGAAGTATTACTCTACTATACATACAACGGTGCTACAATGACTGCTAAAGTTGATTCCAGTACACCGTGCCGTTATGGTGATGATGTAACTGTTGCTTTTGACATTAACAAAGGACATGTTTTCGATAAAGAGACAGAGCAGGTTATCTCTCACTAAGGGCAATACGTCGAAACGATAATTGTTTTGGAAAAATGAAACTGGGTATGGATACATACCCAGTTTTCTTGCTTAATAGGATTTGGGTGTTAAAACATCCAAATTCTATTAAGTAAAAGCACTTCTTTATAGGGAAGAATCAATCCCTGTCAGATTATGCGAATGTTTGAGAATTGGAGGTATCAAAAGACAGTTATGGAGGCACGTGTATCCGGAAAAAAACTCATGCAGGCGCTGCAGGAAATGAAGGAGATTTCCAGAATGGAATTTGTTCTGTATGCAAAAAAAGGAAAGCTTTTGGCATCTACCTGCTCGGAGCCGGAGCAGAAAATTCAGGAATTTGTTGTACAGTTTGGAAAATCCATGGCAGAAAGTCAGACGATACAGAACTGGATTTTCCTGAAAATTGAAATCAATGACCGCACGGAATTAATCCTTCTGGTGAATAAAAATGGCAGTAACGATTCCTCTTATGTGATAGGACGTATGGCATCCTGCCAGATCCGAAATCTGTATCTGGCAGCCAGAGAACCGACCAGTGAATCAAATTTCCTGCGGAAACTGATGAAGGGAGAATACAGTGAACAGCAGATTCGGGAGCAGATGTATGAGGTACGATTGAAAAATGCCTCTTATATGCTGTATGTAATCCGATTTTCCGGAGAGCAGGATCAGATTGTTCTGGAAACATTGAAAAATCTGTTTGTTGTTTATTCTGTTGATTTTCTCGTGGAAATGGACGATACGCATATGGTTCTGGTGAAAAATATTCTGGGAATCGATGCAGAATATGATACTTATGCGCGCAGGATCATTGACAATCTGCAGTCAGAGGCAATGGTAAATGCATGGGTGGGATATACCGATCTGGCAGAAGACCTGACAGAATTGCATGAATGTTACCGACAGGCCTGCACAGCACTTCAGGTAGGAACCGTATTTTACGAGGAAGAGCGTGTCTTTTATTACCGGCATCTCGGCCTTGGACGTCTGATCCAGCAGCTGCCAAAAGATCTGTGTGATCTGTTCTTACAGGAAGTCTTAGGGGAACAGGCAGATCTTGATATGGATGAAGAGACGCTGACAACGATTACGCATCTGTTTGATAACAATTTGAATATTTCAGAGACTGCCAGACAGCTTTATATTCATCGAAATACATTGGTCTATCGTTTGGAGCGGATTGAGAAAAGACTTGGTCTCGATATTCGTACCTTTGAAGATGCAATGCTGTTTAAAATTGCCATGATGGTTCGCACCCACAGAAATGCAATCGGCGGTTGCCAAATAAAACATGACGTGGTAGAATAAGAAACTGCCCAGTGACAGGTGGTCGCTGGGTACTTACACGTTTATTTCAAGTTGAATCAATAAAGGGTATAGGAGCAGAAACCGAGTATGAATATAGACAAAAAGAAAAAAGTCTGGGTGGTGGGACACAAGAATCCGGATACTGATTCTATTTGTGCAGCCATTGCTTACGCAAACCTGAAAAAGCAGGTGGATGAGAATCGTTATGAGGCAAAACGCGCCGGTGAATTGAATGAAGAGACAAAATATGTGCTGAAGACATTTGGTGTGAAGTCTCCGGGACTGATCACAGATGTGGGCGCTCAGGTAAAAGACATTGAAATTCGCAAGACACCGGGCGTTAGTGGAAAAATTTCCCTGAAACGTGCATGGGAAATGATGAAGGAACAGAACGTTGTTACACTTCCGGTAACAGATAAAGAGAATAATCTGGAAGGACTGATCATTACCGGAGATATTGCAACATCATATATGGATGTGTATGACAACAGCATTTTATCCCGTGCAAAGACACAGTACCAGAACATTGTGGATACACTGGACGGAATCATGCTGTGCGGAAACGAGCATGCGTATTTTACAAAAGGAAAAGTAGTGGTTGGATCTGCAAATCCGGAGACTATGGAGCAGTTTTTGGAGGATGATGACCTGGTTATCATGGGAAATCGTTATGATGCACAGGTCTGCGCACTGGAATCCAATGCAAGCTGTATTGTTATTGCAGGAAGTCCGCAGGTTCCGAAGACCATTGTGAAAATGGCAGAGGAGAGAAACTGCGTACTGATCACAACCGATTATGATACTTACACAGCAGCACGTCTGATCAACCAGAGCATGCCAATTAAATTTTTCATGCGCAGAGAGCAGTTGGTTACATTCGAGACAGAGGAATATATTGACGAAGTCCGTGAAATCATGTCCAAAGAGAAACATCGTGATTTTCCTGTTCTGGACGAAGATGGCAAATACATAGGTATGATTTCCAGACGTAACCTGTTGAATATGAAGAAAAAACAGGTGATTCTGGTGGATCACAATGAGAAAACACAGGCGGTTGACGGTATCGGCGGCGCAGATATTCTGGAGATTATCGATCATCACAGAATCGGAAGTCTGGAGACCATGTCACCGGTATTTTTCCGCAATCAGCCTCTGGGATGTACTGCAACGATTATCTATCAGATGTATCAGGAACAGAATGTGGCGATCAATAAAGAGATGGCAGGTCTGCTTTGCTCTGCAATCTTGTCTGATACTTTAATGTATCGATCACCTACCTGCACACCGCTTGATAAAGCAGTAGCAGAGGAACTGGCACAGATCGCAGGTATCAATACTGAGGAGCACGCGAAAGCAATGTTCCAGGCGGGAAGTGATTTCGGGAGCAAGACGCCGGAAGAAATATTTTACCAGGATTTCAAAACTTTCAGTCAGGATGGGGTTGATTTTGGCGTAGGTCAGTTGAGTGCAATGACACAGGAAGAACTGGATCAGGTACGTGATAAATTGTTGCCATATCTGCGTGAAGCTATGGCAGAGCGTAAGATAGAAATGGTATTTGTAATGCTGACAAACATCATTGAGGAGACTACTTATCTGATCTGTGAGGGTGAAAATGCGAATGAACTGGTAGAGAAAGCATATCATGTTCATAAGGAAGGCAATTATCACATATTGAAGGGTGTGGTATCCAGAAAGAAACAGCTGATTCCAATGTTTATGTCAGCGATGCAGGAACAGTAAGAAAGGATAGAGACATCTATGGAAAGAGAATACTGGAAAGCAGGAAATATGCTCTATCCGGTACCGGCAGTGATGGTCAGCTGCCAGAGACCGGGAGAACGGCCAAATATTGTTACAATTGCCTGGGCGGGAACTATTTGTTCTGATCCGGCCATGGTATCGATTTCTGTGCGAAAAGAGCGTTATTCCTATGATATTATCAAAGAGACCGGAGAATTTGTTATTAATCTGACAACTAATGATCTGACATTTGCGACAGATTACTGCGGTGTAAAATCCGGCAGAGATGTGGACAAATTCAAAGAAATGAAACTGACTCCGAGCAAGTCGAAGACCATTGCGGCGCCGGGGATTGCAGAGAGTCCGGTAAGTCTGGAATGTAAGGTAAAACAGGTGATCGAACTTGGTTCCCACGATATGTTCCTGGCAGAGGTGACAGCCGTATCCGTAGATCCGAAATATATGGATGAAAAAGGAAAGTTCCATCTGAATGATATCGGTCTGACGGCATATTCGCATGGGGAATATTTCAAACTGGGAGAGAAAATCGGTTCTTTTGGCTATAGTGTGAAAAAGAAATAGTAGAAGAATTCTCAGAAAAGAAATTGGAAAAAATGTAATAAAAAAGCAGAGTGTTGTTATACGATCTGATTTTGCGTAAAATAAGTCAGATCAGAGAATATACACTCTGTTTTTTTACTTTGTCCGGGAACTTAATCATAAAAATAGTAAAGGCTATTTGATCAGAGTATCCATCAAGGCCTCATAGATATCAACATTGGATTTTTTCCAGTTGCGGCATACAGCCTCGGCCTGTGCACGGTTTTGGACACGCAGAGTCAGATCTACGATATCGGTACTCTGATCCTGAATACGGCAGCGTACATCGTAGCCGGAACCGGAAGCTTTGTAGTAATCTGCAAACACAGCAGTTTCTTGTTTGAGGTCGAAATGATGCGCCTGAAAATACATGCGAATGTCTTCCTTGATGGCATCGGAAACTTTTGTGTGGAAGAAACTGAGTGTCTGCATGCCATCCTCCGTCAGATGGTAACGGGTATTGTTGTGGGTAGATTCTGCAGTGATCAGATCTGCTTCAAGTAATCCCGTGATAGCTTCCTGAACTGTGAAATAATCCGTATATTCATTTTCCAGAATAAAGTTTGTGATCTGTGTGTTGACCAGTGGATATTCTACAATGTTCAGCATGTACAGGATCATGACGCGGTACATGATGTCCAGTTTAGTCATAGTATTCCTTTCCCTGCCAGGTGTTTCGCTCCTTAAGCCGTTTTCGAATGGTATTCAATACCCGTTTTTTGTCCGTACTCCAAAGCGGAGCTGTCAGCAGTTTGCGTGGACCATCTCCGGTGATGCGGTGGACAACCATGGATGCCGGGAGATGTTCGAGACAGTCAATGATGAATTCGCAGTAATCCTCCATGGAAAATAGAGGAAACGGATTCTGTTCATAATAATCTGCCAAATCCGTATCTGATAAAATATGCAGTAACTGCAATTTCACTCCAGAAATAGGAGAGTGAGCCACGTAATCAATAGTCTGCAGCATATCTGCGGTAGTTTCGCCGGGCAATCCAAGGATCACATGCGTGATAACCGGAATGTTGCGTGCTGCCAGGTCATTGACTACTGCCTCATAGCAGGAGAGGGAAAATTCCCTGCGGATAAAAGCGGCACTTTTTTCGTGGATTGTCTGAAGACCAAGTTCGATCCAGACGGGTTTGATCTGATTCAGTTCGGAAAGCAGTTCGAGAATTTCGTCGTTGATACAGTCCGGCCTTGTGGCAATGGACAGAACAACGATGTCCGGATGCCGGATCGCTTCCAGAAAAAGCGGACGCAGATAGGAGACAGGTGCATAGGTATTGGTATAAGCCTGAAAATAGGCGATATATTTGCGGCAGTTTGTTTTTCGTTCCAGTTTCTTTTTGCCGGATGCAATCTGTTCTGTTACAGAGAGCAGATGATCTTCCGCAAAATCACCGGAACCACCGCGGCTGCAGAAAATACAGCCACGGGTTCCCTTTGACCCGTCACGGTTCGGACAGGTCATACCGCCATTCAGAGAAATGCGATATACTTTTTCTCCGAATGTCTCTTTTAAATAAGTGTCCAGTGAATAATAACGATTCTGATCCATTCTGATTTTTTATGCCTCGATATGGGATTTGACAGCCTGACTGACCACATCAGCAACACGTGGATCAAACGGTTCTGGCATAATGAAATCTTCGTTCAGTTCATCGTCGCTGACCAGTCCTGCAATGGCTTTGGCAGCAGCGAGTTTCATTTCTTCTGTGATCTGGCGGGCATGTCCCTCTAAAGCGCCTTTGAAAATACCCGGGAAGGCGATAACATTATTTACCTGGTTAGGGAAATCGCTTCGTCCGGTTCCGACTACTTTGGCTCCAGCAGCTTTTGCCACATCCGGCATAATCTCCGGAACAGGGTTTGCCATAGCAAAAAGAATCGCGTCTTTGTTCATGGAAGCAACCATCTCTGCGGATACGATATTAGGAGCAGATACGCCGACAAAGATATCAGCGCCACGCAGAGCATCTGCTAAGGTACCGGTCTGATTCTCAAGGTTTGTAACCTCAGTCATTTTCTGCTGCATCCAGTTCAGACCCGGATAATCTTTTCCAATGATACCGAGTTTGTCACACATGGTCACATGTTTGAAACCGTAGGTGAGCAGTAATTTAGTAATAGCTACACCGGCAGAACCGGCACCGTTTACAACAACACGGCATTCTTCTTTTTTCTTGCCTGTCACGCGCAGTGCGTTGATGATTCCAGCCAGAACAACGATAGCTGTTCCGTGCTGATCATCGTGGAATACCGGGATATCCAGCATGGATTTTAATTTCTCTTCAATTTCAAAACATCTCGGTGCAGAGATATCTTCTAAGTTAATGCCGCCGAAGGTTGGAGCAATATTTGCAATGGTACGGATGATTTCATCAGTATCCTGCGTGTCCAGAACGATCGGAATTGCGTTGACATCTGCGAACTCTTTGAAAAGAACACATTTTCCTTCCATAACCGGCATGGCTGCCAGAGCGCCGATGTTTCCAAGACCGAGAACGGCACTTCCGTCGGAGATGACAGCTACGGTGTTTGCTTTCATTGTATAAGTGTATGCAGCGGACGGATCTTTTGCGATGACTTTACAAGGTTCTGCAACGCCAGGTGTGTAGGCGATTGATAAATCTTCGCGGGATTTTACCGGAGATTTTGCTTCTGTGGAAAGCTTACCGTTCCACTGTTTATGTAATGCTAATGCTTTTTCGTTTAAATCCATGTTTGTAGCTCCTTTGCAATCATTTTTTCCTGCTTATCATATCATCAAAAAAAACACAAATCAAGGAATTAGAAAAAATACTTCCTATTTATATGGAATTGGTGTATAATACTATTTTGTAATATGTATCAAAGTCGATTCTGACAGAAAACCCAAGGAATTAGTATAGAACAAACAGGTTACAAATAGATAGTTTACCGGAGGTTATAGATGAGAGAAAAATATGAAAGCTTATCTCTGGCTGTATTGCGGGATCTGGCAAAGTCAAGGGGACTGAAAAAAATTTCCACGCTGAAAAAGGCGGAGCTGATCGAACGTATGCTGCAGGAAGATGAAAAAGATGCAGCGGCTGCAAAAGAAAAAGCAGCAGAGGAGAAGGAAGAAGCAAAGAAAGAAGAAAAATCAGAAACAAAAGAAGGTACAGAAGAAGAAGAAGGAAAAACTGCGGGCAGAACGTATGTAAGAGAACGCGTAGAGCGTAAGCCGGGACGTTACAGCAGAGTAAATACACGTCGAGAGGACAGAGAGACCTCTGACAGCGAAGAAGAAAAGAAAACAGAAGAAGAACTGGAGCAGATCCGCAAGGATGAAGCTTCTCTGGATAGTGGAGAGCAGGCGAATGGTATTCTGGAGGTTATGCCGGACGGTTATGGATTTATCCGCTGTGAGAATTATTTGCCAGGTGACAATGACGTGTATGTGGCACCGTCCCAAATCCGTCGGTTTAATTTGAAAACCGGTGATATTATATGCGGGAACAAACGTATCAAATCCCAGGGAGAAAAATTCAGTGCTTTACTGTATGTCAGCACAGTGAATGGATATTCGCCATTTGAGGCAATGAAGAGAAAACCGTTTGAAGACCTGACACCTGTTTTCCCAAATGAGCGTTTGCGCCTGGAAACAAAACCAAACGAGACAGCCATGCGAATTATGGATCTGATTTCCCCGGTTGGTAAAGGCCAGCGTGGTATGATCGTGGCCCAGCCGAAAGCCGGAAAGACAACTTTGTTGAAGAAAGTGGCAACTGCAGTAAAGACAAATAACCCGGACATGCATATGATCATTCTGTTGATCGATGAACGCCCGGAGGAAGTGACGGATATTAAAGAAGCCATTGAGGGCGATAATGTAGAAGTTATTTTCTCTACTTTTGATGAGTTGCCAGAGCATCACAAACGTGTATCTGAGATGGTAATCGAGCGTGCAAAACGTCTTGTGGAGCATGGACAGGATGTTATGATTCTTCTGGACAGCATTACCCGTCTGGCAAGAGCCTACAACTTGGTTGTTCCGCCAAGTGGCCGTACCTTGTCCGGTGGTCTGGATCCGGCAGCATTACATATGCCAAAACGATTCTTTGGCGCAGCCAGAAATATGCGTGAGGGTGGAAGTTTGACTATTCTGGCAACTGCTCTGGTTGAGACTGGAAGCAAGATGGATGACGTAGTATACGAGGAATTCAAGGGAACCGGTAACATGGAACTTGTTCTGGATCGCCGATTGTCCGAAAAACGTATCTTCCCGGCCATCGATATCGTAAAATCCGGTACACGTAGAGAGGATTTACTTTTAGATAAGGAAGAACAGGAAGCTGTTTATATTATGCGAAAAGCATTTAACGGCATGAAGTCTGACGAAGCAGTAGAAAATATCCTGAATATGTTCGTTCGAACCAAAAATAATCATGAGTTCGTGGAACTTGTAAAAAAACGGAAATTTTTCTAAAAAACTGCTTGCAATAGAAAAAAACGCATGCTATAATGTAAAAGCTGTGTACCGTGAATGTGCGGTACAGAAAGATTAACAAGTTTATTGTTTTTCATAGACGTAAGTAGAATTACAAAGAAATTTGGTATGCGAGGTGAAATTAATGAGAGAAGGAATCCATCCGGATTATTATCAGGCAACTGTAACCTGTAACTGCGGAAACACATTCGTAACAGGTTCTACAAAGAGTGATATTCACGTAGAGATTTGTTCTAAATGCCATCCATTCTATACAGGACAGCAGAAAGCAGCTCAGGCACGTGGACGTATTGATAAGTTCAACAAGAAATACGGCTTAAAATAATAGTAAGATATGTGTGAAAATCAGGTTGAGGTTGCAAAATCTCAACCTGTTTTGTTAAGAGGAATTATTATGCGCTATTCTGGAATTGGCGGTCAGGCCGTCATGGAAGGTGTCATGATGAAAAACAAAGAGCGGTATGCGGTGGCAGTTCGCAAACCGGATCAGGAAATTGAAGTCATGACCAAAGAATATAAGGGAATTGTTCCGGGAGAAGTGTGGCAAAAGATTCCGCTGGTGCGGGGAGTGTTGAGCTTTATTGATTCCCTTGTGCTTGGAATGTCCACACTGATGTATTCCGCTTCTTTTTTTGAGGATGAAGAAGAATCAAACGGGAAGAAGCAGGATACCGCAGAGAAGAAAAAGGCAAAGGAAAATGCCATGATGGGCGGAACGGTCGTGTTATCGGTTGTGATGGCTGTGGCAATTTTTATGATCCTTCCTTATTATCTGTCGGTGTTGTGTTCCCGGTTTATAGCGAACGATATGCTTGTGGCGATGATTGAAGGAATTCTTCGTCTCGCAATTTTTATCGGATATATATTGCTGATCTCAAAAATGAAAGAGATTCAGCGTGTGTTCATGTATCATGGTGCAGAGCATAAATGCATTAACTGCATTGAGCATGGACTGGAACTGAATGTGGAAAATGTGCGGAAAAGCTCCAAGGAGCACAAACGCTGTGGTACAAGCTTTCTGATGTTTGTCGTGATTATCAGCGTGATCCTGTTTTTATTTATCCGTGTGGATTCTCATGTATTGCGTCTGGTGCTTCGACTGGCACTGGTGCCGGTGATTGCAGGCGTTTCCTACGAGCTGCTGCGTGCGGCAGGTCGCAGCGACAATCCGGTGATCAATCTGATCAGCAAACCGGGACTATGGATGCAGGGACTGACCACAAAAGAGCCGGATGACGACATGATCGAGGTCGGCATTGCGTCTGTGGAGGCTGTGTTTGACTGGAAAAGTTACATTGCAGAAATCCGTGCGGAAGAAGGCATTTCTGAGGAAAACGATACAGATAAAAACTCTGAAGATGCCGAGCAGAAAGTACAGGGGAAAAAGCCATGACATACCGGGAAGCGAGAATGCAGGCGGCAGAGAGACTGAAAGTTGCAGGTGTGGAAAATGAAGCGGCAGAAAGCTGGTTTCTTATGGAAACTGTCTGCCAGATCAGCCGTAGTTTTTATTTGCTGCATGAGCGTGATGAGATGGAGCCTGGACAGGAGACTGCTTATCTGGAACTGACGAAAAAACGCTGCCGGCGGATGCCGTTACAGTATCTGACCGGAGAACAGGAATTTATGGGACTGCCATTTGCGGTCAATGAACATGTGCTAATTCCACGTCAGGATACGGAAGTGCTGGTGGAAGAAGCCATTCAGATATTAAAAAGTGAAATGCCAGATGCGGATGTGTTGGATTTGTGTACCGGTTCCGGATGTATCGGAATCAGCATTCACTCCTTTTGCCCGGATACAAAAGTGACCGGTGCTGATATTTCGGAAGAAGCATTACAGGTGGCAAAACATAATGCATTACAGAATCAAGTTTCGGTGAACTTTGTTCACAGCGATCTGTTTTCTGGAATTTCCGGCAAATTTGATATGATCGTTTCAAATCCGCCTTACATTCCGAGTAAAGTGATTGATACACTGATGCCGGAAGTACGTGATCATGAACCGGTTGGAGCGTTAGACGGAAAAGAGGACGGGCTTTATTTTTACCGGAAGATTACCGAAGAGAGCGTTGCTCATCTAAATGATGGCGGCTATCTGCTGTATGAGATCGGATATGATCAGGCAGAAGCAGTCAGCGGATTTATGAAAGAACATGGATTTAATGATATAAAAGTGATTCGCGATCTGGCGGGACTTGACCGGGTTGTGAGAGGAAGGAGATAAACTATGTTTGACAGACTGGAAGATACACTGGTACGTTTTGAAGAACTGCTCAGCATGCTGAGTGAGCCGGATGTGGCAAATGATCCGAAACGTTTCCAGAAACTGATGAAGGAGCAGGCGGACCTGGCTCCGATCGTAGAAGCATACAAACAGTACAAAGATAATAAACAGAACATCGAGGACAGTCTTGCCATGCTGCAGGAGGAGAGCGATGAGGAACTTCGTGAACTTGCAAAAGAAGAACTGGCAGAGTCCAAAGAGAAAGTAGAAGAGTTAGAACAGAAATTAAAAATCCTTCTGCTTCCGAAAGACCCGAACGATGACAAAAACGTTATTGTGGAGATTCGTGCGGGTGCCGGTGGAGACGAGGCAGCACTGTTTGCAGCAGAAATCTATCGTATGTATGTACATTATGCAGAGAGCAAACGCTGGAAAGTTGAGACCATGGACGTGGAGGAAATCGGTATCGGTGGTATGAAGTATGTCAGCTTCATGGTAACTGGTCAGGGCGCTTATTCCTTACTGAAATACGAGAGTGGTGTACATCGTGTACAGCGTGTACCGGAGACAGAGTCCGGCGGACGTATCCATACATCCACTATCACCGTTGCAATTATGCCGGAGGCGGAGGAAGTAGACGTACAAATCGATATGAACGACTGTAAATTCGATGTATTCCGTGCATCAGGAAACGGTGGACAGTGCGTTAACACAACTGATTCCGCTGTTCGACTGACGCATATCCCGACAGGTATCGTAATTTCCTGTCAGGATGAAAAATCTCAGTTGAAAAATAAAGACAAAGCATTAAAAGTACTTCGTGCGAAATTGTACGATATGGAATGCCAGAAAGCACATGATGCTGAGGCAGAGGCAAGAAGAAGTCAGGTCGGAACCGGAGACCGTTCCGAGAAGATCCGTACTTACAACTTCCCGCAGGGGCGTGTGACGGATCATCGAATCAAACTGACACTGTATCGTCTGGAGTCCATCATGAATGGTGATATTCAGGAAATTATTGATGCGCTGATAGCAGCTGACCAGGCAGCAAAACTTGCGAAGATGAATGAAAATTAATTTATTATCACAGGGCAAAGCCTTTTATCCAGTTTTAGGGCAAAAGTTTTATCCAGTGAGAAAAACAGAAATCAGGTAGAAACGAGAAAAAAAGTAAGAATGACCTTGAGGAATTGTGAACTGCTTCCCGTCAAGTAGACAATTAAAAAATAAAAATATTTCTGCCACCAGTTTTTGCACATCTGGTGGCAGTTTTTATGCTACCAACATATACTGTTCGT
>NZ_CAKRAS010000046.1 GCF_934295145.1 uncultured Eubacterium sp.
GTTCATCCTGAGCCAGGATCAAACTCTCATAAAAAGTTTTTCCCGTTTCAGAATCAACTGGCTAATTTTAACCATTCGTCAATCCTAAACGTTTTACTGTTTTTTAGGTTGCTTTGACTTTCGTCTCTGCTTTGTTCTCTCGAACTCATTTAAATGCGAATTGCTTCGCTGTTCTCAATGAATCTTTCAAGGTTATTTCACTGTTCAGTTATCAAAGTTCTTTGTCTTGCTGTTGTTCAGCAACTTTTATATCTTATCAGATACCGAAGTGTCTGTCAACAACTTTTTTACTTTTTTAAGTTGTTGTGTTTTCTGTCTTTCAACAGCCCATTTAGATTAACATATTTGTCAAATCATGTCAACAACTTTTTTACTGACAGAAGCTTTACATTAAAATCAGACGCATTCCATGCCGTTTACATGTTTTTTTCTTATCAGTCTGTCACGTCAGCGACAGCTTGCTAATAGTACCACTCTAAATTTCAAAAGTCAACTATTTTTCACCGTTTTACCAAAGAAAGACAATTCCTGTTTTTTTCACAGAATTGTCTTTCTTTTTAGCACTTATTAAAGTGGAACTTTCATCCCACAATATGCGAATAATGGGAATGATTGTGGAAGTGCAAATCATTTTAATTTGAAATAAAATTGCACTCCTCCTTCTACATTTTCAACACCGTATTCTGCCTGATGTGCTTTTAAAATAATTGCACTGATTGCCAGTCCCATGCCAGAAGTTGTTCCTGTTTTAGTTCTGGAATTATCCATAAGATACATCGGTGTCCAGATTTCTTTTTTCCGATTGTCCGGAATTTGTATTCCATCATTATATACACTGACATAATTTTTGCTGACAGACAATCGAATGACTCCGCCAGATGTACAAAAACGTACTGCATTCGAAAGGAAATTATCCATTACCATAGACAACATTTTTTTATCACAGATGGCATTTTCTTCCTCCGTAACATCCCAAATAACCTGAATACTCTTTTTTTCAAGCTGTTCTTTATAATGATCACAGCATAACTCCATCATTTTTTGCAGAGAACATTTTTCCATATGCAGATCATAGGAAGAATCACTGAGCCTTGTATATGTCAACATTGACATCAGGAGCTGATTCATATGATCTGCTTCCTTCTGTATCATACCTATATATTCAGTCTGCTTTTCCGGATGAATTCCATCCTCCAGACATTCTGCACTGTTTTTGATCACCGCTGCCGGTGTCTTCATCTCATGAGCCATGGCATTGATAAATGTATTTCTTAAACTGGCCAACTCCTTTCTTTTCTTATGCAAATACAAATATACAATAATAAGCAGAACCGCAAGTGCCTGACCGATCAGCCAGATAGGTAACGTGAAATTCTTCAAATTTCCATCATGTGTTGCCAGATAAAATGTATCGCCATACATTCCAATCTGATAAGAAGTCAGATTATATCCGCTGATTATTCCTTCTGCATGATTTTGCAGCTTCGTTGGTTGACTTTCCAGGGCATATTGTACGTTTTGTGCAGGCAGATAGACAAACAGTTCTATCCCTCCCTGCTCCAATGTGGCATCTTCCAGTTCAACTTCTGAAACATCTGCTAAATTCGCCACACGACACACGATTGATTTATAATTTGAACTTGCTACCGGTGTATTCCACACTGCATTTTTATCTAAAATGCTCTGGAATTGTACTTCACTGACATTAAACGTATTTCCATTATAATAACCTTTCAGTTTTTTGAGTCTTATCTGTCCGTTCTGCTTCCGATAAAATTCTTGAAAACTGTTCATTCCGCCATTTTCGCTTGATTCTGATTTTTCAATACACTTCTTCAGTGAAATCCATTCTTTCTTTAATTGTTTTGTTTCCTGATCATATGATGTCCAGATACAACCTACTTCTGTATTCTCTAATTCACATATAACTTCATCTGACTCTCCAAGAAATTGCATTTTTAATCCAAACTGACTGTCCCACTCTGGATCCCCTGTGTCCGGTAAAATATTTTTTAAACCTATAAAAACATTATTCTTTAATTGTGTCCGCGTTTCCGCTTTTCTGGTATCTAAATTAGATTCTACCAGATTTTGCACATTTTTCGTCATCAGTTCCAGTTTTTCCTGCCAAACTTTCTGTGACATTCTGATTAAAAGCCCAGTGGCGGTAATCGCCACACACAAAAATATGATTTCTATCAAAAATGCCGTTTTATACTCTCTCCATATTTTTTTTCGGTCTCCCCACAGATCTTTTATTTTTTTCAACTTCATCCCTCCTGCTCTTCTCCTGTCAAGTTTTCTGACTTTTTGTTTCTTTCAAACACATATCCTTTTTTTACAATTGTCCTGATACAACGACCATAATCTCCTAATGCTTTGCGCAGATTTTTCACATGCGTATCTACTGATCTGTCATTACCATCATACTCGTAACCCCAGAGTTTCAAAATAATCTGCTCTCTTGTCAAAATACGGTTCGGATTCTGGTAAAAATAGGATAACAGACGGAAATCTAATGACTGTAATTTCACCGGACTTCCACCACATAAAAACTGCTGCCGCTCTTCATCGAGCACTATTCCTTCCTTCTGTTCTTTTGGCATGCCCTGCTGATAGCGTTCCAGTACGGCCTGACATTTTGCAAGGAGCACTCGCAATGAAAATGGTTTTAATATATAATCATCTGCTCCGAGTTCATATCCGCGCAGCTGGTCTTCTTCCAAAACCCTTGCCGTCAGGAAAAGTACAGGTACGGATTCACGTTCTCTGATTTTTTTGCAAAGTGTGAAACCGTCCATGCCCGGCATCATCACGTCTAACAGGATCAGCTGATAGTTTTTTGTCTGTACTGCCTCCCATGCTGCTTCCCCATCTGCTGTGGCATCTACCTCAAAACCATGTTCTGACAGAAAATCTGTGATCAGTTCCCGTAAATTGTCGTTGTCTTCTGCCAGTAAAATGCGTCTCATCTCAAATTCCCCCAATGTAATTCTTGTTCTTCTTCGTTGCACTTATTGTAACATATCGATATGTATTCTTTATGTACTTTTTTGTAATGGTAAAAAAAACGCCCTGATTTATTTTATCTTGACAAGCAATTGTTAGCCGACAAGATAAAATAAACTGGGCGCTTTCAAAAATAAACGTTTATGATATTTTTTTGATAATCTGTTTTCACTTCTCATCGTGGAGAACTTTCTGTTCCAGTTCATCTAACATTTCCGGAATTTCCATCTCATACACTCCCTGATCAGCCGTTCAGATCTTTTAAATTCTGGAACAATTCAATATCTGACTGCTGTACTTTCATATTTGTTGTCATCGGTTCTTCTCCCGGTCTGGTCACTGTGATTTCAATGATTGTACCTTCCTGCACACCACCGGTTAATACGTTGCGGAAAAATGCCGCAAATTTGGGATGGTTGCTCACAAACTGATTTTTTGCTTTCATTACTTTCATAGCTGCTGCTGGATTTATCATAATAGGTTCCTTCTTTCTACCTTGTAATCAAGATTTGTTATAAATCGTATCACTTCACCACTGAAAAGTCAATTTTCTCCACGTGATATCGAACAAACTGGCGGTAAAAAAGATATCCTACCAGCGTCGTGATAGAATCCGTCACCGGGAAGGTCAGCCAGAAATAATTCAGTCCGAATCTGGAGAACAGATATGCCAGCGGAATAAATAAAAATACGGTTCGGATAATGGTCAAAATCGAACTTTTTACCGCATGTCCCAACGCCTGGAAAAATACCGGAAACGTCAGGGAACTTACCAGTGGGATAAAACTGATTCCAATAAAGCGGAATGCCACTTCGCCAATGCTGATGACTTTCGGATCATGGGAAAATACATGCAGCATCGGTCCCGGAATGGTTTCAAATAAAATAACACCAATCATCATCAACGCGATTCCGAATGCGATTGCCACTTTCAGTGTCTTTTTGCAACGCTCGTACTTGCCCGCCGCATAATTATAACTTACCACCGGTACGATACAGGTTTGCATTGCGCCCAATGGAATAAAGAAAAATGCCTGCCACTTATAATACAAACCAAGTACTGTCACCGCCTGATCTGAGAAAGTTGCAAGGATCAGATTCAAGCCAAATATGTAAAAAGTGTACGCTGCCTGCATCAGAATATTTGGGATTCCCAGTTTATAAATCCGCTTGATCTGGTGTGGGAATACCACAAGTGCCGGAATCTTACGAAATCCGCCTTTCATAACGATCAATGCTGCTGCGATCTGTCCCACAACAGTTGCTGTGGCAGCTCCGCCGATTCCCAGTCTCGGCAGACCGCACAAACCGAAGATCAGAAACGGATCCAACACAATGTTTACCACTGCACCTATGATCTGTGCGATCATCGGTATCCGCATATTTCCTTCCGCCTGATGCACTTTTGTCCAGACACTTTCCAGAAACAGCCCGATGCTGAGTACGCAGACAATTCTTCCATAAAGCACAACCATCGTAATAACTTCCTCAGAAGACGTATTCATTCGCGCATACGCCGGCATCAGAAAGAAGCAGACTACCGCAAAAATCACCCACATCAGCAACGCAAGCGGTGTGCCGATACCTGCCGTCTCATCAGATCTTCTTTTTCTTCCGATTCCAAGATTATGCGCCATCTCCGTATTGATGCCGACACCGGTTCCCACTGCCAGTGCGATCATCAGAAGCTGGATTGGATAAATAATAGAGAGTGCCGTCAGACCACTCTCTGAATATCGGCCGACAAAAAAACTGTCCACCACGTTATATAACGCCTGGATCAGCTGTGCCAGCATGACCGGCGGCGCCATTTTTAATAATATTTTTGAAATTTTCTCTTCCCCAAAAAAATCGTTATTCAATTTGTTCCCCCACTTTTATCTATTGCTATTTTTGATTCTCTGTAATCCCACCAAAATCCATATCAGAAGTGAGTTTGAAGCTCACATCAGATATAGATACATACTCTAGCATGATAGTATATTTCCTGGAGAAAATCCAGTATAAAATATAAAAGAGATTATTGCACGATTTTCCAGATCCAGTACACCAGGCCCAGCAGCCAGCTTGTAAAAATTCCATATAAGATAACCGGACCGCCAATAGAAAAAATCTGGCTTCCGATTCCGAATACCTGACCTTCTTTTTTAAACTCAATGGCAGGAGCAGCCACACCATTTGCAAAGCCTGTGATTGGAACCAGCGCACCGGCTCCACCAAATTTTGCAATGGTCGGATAGATATTCCATCCGGTAAGAATTACACTGATCAAAACCAGAATCAGACTCGTCCACTTTCCTGCAGTCAGCGTATCCATACCACGATTCAGGCAAAAATTTGTAATCACCTGTCCGATACAGCATATGATACCACCAACCAAAAAGGCTTTCAGCATATTTAACGGTAAACTGTAAGTCGGCGTCACCTGACTGACATAGGCATCGTATGCATTTTTCCGCGCTTCTTTTTCTTCCTCGGTTTTGGCATCTTCCGTTTTTGAAATCTCCCGTATCAGTTCTTCCCTTGGTATTTTCTTATAATCTGCTTTTGTTTTTTTCCCGTTATCACTCAAAATGTTAACCACCCTTCAAATTTCCTATGCAACCCAAAAGAAATAGATCAGACTGCCCACAGTTTTTCCTGCTGCAAAAGTCGTGATCAAAAATCCAAGTCCATTTTTCAAACTTGCTCTGCGAAACAGCACCGGAAACACATTCAGCACTTCTGCCAATGCCACCGACAGACAGCCTAAAAACACGCCGGAGGCCAATCCATAAAACAAAAGGAACCATGTTCCCACCTGAAACGGAAGCTGCGGAAATATTGCCAGAATGCATCCAAAGATTCCACCAAAAATCAGCGCGTTTTCTAACGCTGGAACATATGCTGCTACGCTTGTTTTTCCCGCCATACGCGGCACCATGCCAAGGCTTGCAACCAAAGCAAACACGCCAGCTGCCACACCGGTGCCAAATAGCAGACCAAGTATTCCTAATATGATTTGATACCCCAGCATCTTTATCTTCCCTTCTTCCTGATATTACACATCATAATTTTTTCCTTTGCGGCTGCTGGTTTCAATATACGTCATATCCACATCCTGCTCATATTTACGCATGGCCACCTGAATCGGCGTCGGATCATCCGTGATTTTCTTATGTCCGACATGATTATAAAAGACCATGATTCCAATCGCCAGTCCGATACAAAAACAGATTTCCAGCGCGCCAGCACCTGTGTAGGTCTGCCCTGTCACCCTTGTATACAATGCGGCAAATACCTTTGAAACTGACACGTCCTCGATAAACGTCATGATTGTAAATGCTGCTCCGAAAAACAGGATCACGCACACGATCGCCGTTTTGAAATACTGCACCGCTTTCTTTTCCGGATCCGGTACATAGCGGATGACAAAATCCGGCTCACCAATGTTTTCAATTTCCAGAGTTGGATATTTTTCATGAATTTTCTGGATAATATATAAAATAGAAAAAACCTGCACGAAGCTGCTTTTATCATTTCCGTGGAAATGATAAATCTGCTCCTGCAGCACCTGACGGCGGATACCCACATCGGTGCACTCCACCGATGCGATATCCTGCAGTTTCACACTGCGTTCATATACAATACAGTTTTGTTCCATCTTCAGATATAATGTCTGTCCCGAAGCACTCATCTTATTCCTCCGCCTCGTCTTCAAAAACCGCCTGCGCGGATTCTTTCATCTCAGACACATCCTCTTTGATCTCATTCGCAGCGTGACGCACCGCTTCTCCTGCATGTTTCCAGCTATCCTTCATCTCATCCGCAGAATATTCCGCTGCAAATTTCAGTTCTTTTGCAATGTCTTCCCCCTGCTCTTTCATACAGCCACACGCCTGTTTTATTTTTTTCTTTTTGTCCTGCATCTTTTTTCCAAAACTTCCCTCTTCGTACATGCCGTCACCTTTTAACCCGCATAAAAAATAAAAAACCGCTCCTGCGATCATGGCGATCACTACTAAACAGCAACACTTTTTCATCCATTTACAACACATGTAAATTTCCTCCTTCCAGACGATAAACATTCGTTTATATCGCTTTGTTTTGCTATTAGTATGGAGCGATTTTTCATTTATTATTCAATTATTTTCCACTGATCAGGAAGTAAAGACGCTTATTATACTCTTACTTTTCCGTTTACTACTTTGTAGGATTTACCGTTTAATTTAACTCTTCCGTTGTAAGAGAAATCTACTTTACCGCCTTTGATGTACCACCAGCCGTTCTGGTTCTTTGCAATACCGTTGAAGTTAAAGTTTACTTTACCGTTTTCAATTCTCCACCAGCCGTTTTTGTTTTTAGCAACACCGGTGTAAGAGAAATCTACCTTACCACCTCTGAGGTACCACCAGCCGTTCTCGTTTTTCTCAACGCTGTTGCAGTTGAAATCAACTTTACCGTTTACGATTCTCCACCAGCCGTTCTCGTTTTTAGCGATTCCAGTATAGTTAAAGTCTACTTTACCGTTTGTGATCTTCCACCAGCCGTTTTCATTCTTTGCTACTGTATTTGCGGAGAAGTCTACTTTACCGCCGCGGATGATCCACCAGCCGTTCTCGTTCTTAGCTACTGTGTTTGCGGAAAAGTCTACTTTACCATTACGGATCAGCCACCAGCCGTTCGCATTCTTAGCTACTGTGTTTGCTTTAAAATCAACTTTGCCGTTCTTTACATACCACCAGCCGTTTACGTTCTTAGCAACTGTTGTTACGTTTGTAGCGATCTCGCCATTTACATAATAGTACCAGTTTCCGTCTGCTGCTTTGGAGTTTGCAAGGCCGTCTGCATGTGTTGGAGCTGCCGGTTCTACTGCTTTTTTCTCAAGAGCTGCAATCGCTGCATTTAAATGTGCTGTAGACTCATCTACACTTTCCTGACTTGTTTTGCCTTTTGCAGCATTTGCAAGATCGTCCTGTGCTTCTTTCAGCTCTGTTTCCAGATCACTCCAGGTTTTTTCTGTGTAATCATCTTTGTTCAGAGCTTCTGCTGCTTTGATGGCTGCTTCCAGTTTGCTTGTGTCACTTACCGGTGTTGCAGTATGGATATCATCTGCAGTCACCTTTACTTCCACATTTGTATCTGCATAACCAAGTGCATGAATGGTCAGTACCCATTTTCCTGTTCCGTCAGTTCCTTCCGGAAGCTGGCATCTTAAGGAATCTGTCAGTCCGAGCTGAATTCCCATCATTTTATGCATCCAGTTATCCGCTGCAAATTTTGTTCCAAATGTTGCAAGTGCTTTATCGCCATTGCCATAATATGTCCACTCTACAGACTGCATTGCTGCTCCGAGATCACCATAGTTCTCAGTCAGATCCACACGGAGAAAATCACCAAATTTACTACTGCTTACAACTTCTACACCCATTTTAGATGTGTCTGCTGTCTTTAATTCCGTATCTTTCAATCCGGATGTTGTGCCAGCTGCTGCTGCGCCAAAGCTGAAGTTTCCGTCTGCACTCATGGAAACAGTTTTCAGGCCATTTGTATTGGCATCTACAGCTGCAACTGCTTCGTAACTCTTCAGATTATTCTCAGAATATCCGCCAGAGAGTTTTTCACCATTTTCTACTACGCTGTAAGCTTTCTTAAATGCTTCCAGATTTTTTGTTTTTACTTTTACAGGAACATATTTGATTCCCTTGATCACATAATGATCGTATGTCGTAGTTTTTCCATCTACTGTTAATGTCGTAACACCTGTTTTTCTGTCAGATGCTTTTACCAGTGTCTTACCATCTTTCAAAATTGCTGTATTGCCATCTGTCCAGGAAACTGGCTCATATTCATTTCCATCTGTGTCATAGATCACTACATCCTGCTGGAAACTTCCTCTGTGGAGACCGTGATTTGCTGTCGCACGGGTAACAACATCAAATGCACCTTTATCATATTCACCGTTTGTATCCATTGTCTCGGAAGATACTGTGGATCCTGCATTCTGAACATTCTCTGCTGCATAGTACTCAGCGTAAGAAAGAGAAGCATACACATAAGAATACTCCGGTACCACATAAGTAAATGTGAAATCATTTGCATATCCGGTTGCTTTTACAGAAACAGTAAACTCATCTCCTGCTTTTGCATCTTTAAACGGAGTTGCTGACTCATTTAAAGAACCGTCTTTGTTGATGATCGTAACGGATCCTTTTCCGGATGCAGCGTAATCTTTGCCATTTACATTAACACTTTTAATATTTTTGATATAAGCACTCAGATCATCTGCAGTTGCATCTTTTGCAGCAACAAGACTGTCACTTGCATTGTCATAAGCAGCTACTGCTTTGTCTGTTGTCAGTTCAAATGTTGCAGAAAGATCTGCATATTTTCCATTTTTATCTGCAATCTTTAAAGTATACTGTCCAACTGCAGCGTTCTTATCAAAGCTTAATACGTTATCTTTTACAGATACATTGTTCAGTCCATCTACGCTGTATACAGCCTTGTAATCAGACGGTAATCCTGTGATAGATACGGTTGTCTTTCCTGCATCAGCAGAAGCATTCTCAACTGCTACTGTATTTGCAAATTTTACCGGAACATACTGGTTCATTGGGATGTTATATACACCGGCATCTGTGTAATAAGTAACATTATTGATTGTCTGTCCCATCATGGACACATAATCTTTGTAAGAAAGCTGGCAGCCATGTGTCTCTGTTACAAAACCGGTACTCCATGCAAGTTCTGTTTTTTTCCAGATATTCTCTACATGACGTAATCCGTAGCTGTCACCCTCTTTTGTGCTGATCGTAACACCGTATACCGTATTGATATTTTCCGGAAGTCCTTCGATATCAAGCTGATAATCACCATATTTCGTGGAAGTAGATAATGTACCGTTTGCATTATCTAACGTTGTTGCAGAAGATGTCTTAACTGCGCCGAAACTGAGTGTTCCGTCCTCATTTACGGTAAGCTCTTTATAGTAAGAAGGAGCCTCGCTCAGTACATAATAAGAATAATCTGCACTCTCAAATAATGCGTCTTTTCCTGCATATGTGGTAGTAGATACTTTTCCTTTGATACTTGTAGTAATCTCAACTTTACTCTCATCTGTAATCTGCGTATATTTTCCTGTCAATGCTGCCAGATCACTTACTTTTACAGGGAATGTGATACCACTGATGTCTGATCCGTCACTGTTTACATGATAAGAACCTGCTGCAAGAGATGCTCTTGTTTTCATCTTTGTTGCGGATGAAACAGCATCAACATCAGAATCGCCCTCAGCTGCATAAAATGCTGCATATGGGATGTTCATCAGTACGTAAGCTTCCTGTTTTACGTCTTCTTTCTTTGCTTCTTCAAATTTAGAAAGCGCTTCTTTTGCTGCATCTTTTACTGCTGTTCTTGTAATTGTTGCTCCAGATTTTGTATCATAACCATTTGCAGTAAACCAGTTATCAATACTTTCCTGTGTTGCCGGCTGTCCCATCAAAGATTTGATTCCAATTTCCGGCTTTTTTGTTGTTCCGTTTACTGCTTTTTCAAAATATGTTTTACTTCCATAGTCTCCCGATGCCTCATATCCATTGGTCGGAGTCACCAGAAATTCTTTAAATTTTCCATCCTCAACAGTTACTCCAACAGTCACATCATAACTGTTCCATTCATCATCTGACTCTACATGTGCAGTCGCATTATTCACACCATCTGTTGCCACCTGAGATCCAGTTACAGCAAAAGCGCTAACCGGGCAGGTACTCATAAATGTAGCTGCTGCAAGAACTGCTGCTGCTACTTTCATTGAAAGTTTCTTTCTTCTCATAAAATCCTCCTTATATTTTTTGAAATAAAAATATCTTCCTTAGATTGTGTTGATAAACCTTTTTCGCTTGGCTCTAACTACATTAGTATTATCTAACGGCAGTTATGATAACATTATCTTCAGTTAACGTCAACACACTTTTTTCACATTTCTCGTTATCGAAATACTTTCTCATTTTCTGGTTGTTTTTTGTTTTGGCAAAAATTTAATATCATATAAAGCGAAATCAGAGAATCCTATCGCTTAGTGCTCTACGCACTTGAAGCGGGGGAATGCTTATTTTGCGTTCAAAACGTAAATGAAAAATGGAGAAATTTATCTCAACGAACGATTAAGCGAACGACTGAGTTTCACAAGGTTTTGCGCGAGTGGGAGACGACCAGCTTTTATAGAAGTCGAGAACGAGCGCGATGAAAACGCCGTGAAACGAAGGTAGTGAACGTCTAGTGAGTGAGATAAATTTCTCCATTTTTCTTTTATTTACAATCCGATAAACTTGAACAGCACCAGTAAAATTACGGCTCTCAGCACGGTATACCAGATCTCATTGCCTTTCAGTACCCGGATACCCGTATGTATATTTCCCTTCGGGCAGGTATCAATACACTTCTGACACTGGAAACAATCCCCGGAAAGCTCCGCTGCTGTATCCGGCGCCAGCTCAATATCAGACGGACACTTCATCGTACAGGCCCGGCAGCCCTTGATACATTCCGTGCGGTCTCTGCGCAGGGTAGAAAATGGCAGTACCGGCAGAATGGAAAATACTGCTCCCATCGGGCACAGCACACGGCAGAAAAACCGCTCCTGAAAACACATACCCACAACGATCAGCACCAGAAGTACCACACCGAGGGCATAGCCACCCAGTTTAAAATTACGGGCATGCAGCATGGAAAAAACGTCCCATGGGCTGAATCCTTTCGCCTTACTATATACACCTGTGAAACAGGTCATCGCAATGACTGCCAGCACGAAATATTTCACTGCCTGCAGTTTTTTCACAACTGATGCTTTCATTGTGATCGGTTTCTTTTTCCGTTTTTTGCAGATAAACACATAGAGTGCCCGCACTGCATCCCCCAAACTTCCAAAGGCACAGGCAAATCCGCAGAAAAATCTGCCAAACACGATTGTGTATACACACAATACGATCAATGCCGCCACAAAAGAGGTCACTTCCAGATGCGCTCTTGTTCCCATCTGGGTAAAAATATATTTAACTCCGTTAAATGCTGCTGTGTAGGCAGACGGAATAAACAGAAAATACAATAACTGTATCACTGCCCGCACCCACACATGAATTTTCTTCATGGTCTTTTTATTTGGCTGTTTCATTATTTGGCACCGCCTTCCTCAAGGGCCTGCGCCGTTGCATTTTTAATACCGGTAGAACTGAAGGTAGCCCCACTGATGGTATCCACATCCGCACTCTGTGCATCCAGAATCTCCGGAATGATATCTTTTGCCATCGTCAGATAGGCACCGTCCTCTTTTTCTGCGGACAAGATTTCTACATCTGTAATTTTTCCATCCGCAATGGTTACTTCCACGGTAATATCGCCGCCAAATCCTGTGGCTGTTCCCTGATAGGTTCCGTCTTTGTAAGAACCGCCGCTTTCTCCGGACTGTGCCGCTATTTCCGCATTCTGACGGTCTGCCTCGGCTTTCGCCTCAGCATCCGCCTGCTCATGTGCCAGTGTTACCTTGTTATAGCCAAACAGGGCAGTCACAATGACACATACGTTGATGATTCGTATGATAAATTTCTTCATTCTTCGCTACTCACTTTTTCTTCATTTTCTTCAAGGAATTTCTCTCTGGCCTGTTTCAGTGCTTCTTTGCATGCCTCTTTGATGGAATTTGAGGAGCAGGTTGCACGGGAAACCGTATCCAGTGCTGCCAGACTGCTTTCCACCTGACTGCCTGCATTCTCCTGTGTCATATCCACAACAGCCATACCGACAATACGGCTTGCCATACCAGCAACACTGGATGTTCCGTTCACTGCTTTTTTGATGTAGGAATTGTTAGCGGAATCTCCATCGCCGCTTACATCAGTAACAGCTGTGATTTTGTCATTTTTCATAGTGATCGTTGCGGTCAGATTATAAGCGTCAAAATCCTCATCTTCATCCGGCTCACATTTTACAGTTACAGTGTATGTACCATCAGCATAGTAAACCGGGCCGCTCTGATCCGGTGTCTCTGTATTTCCGGTATTGTTTCCGTTATTCTGTCCACCGTTATTATTATTTCCATTATTGGAATTGTTACCGTTATTATTCTGGTTTCCGTTATTGCTGCTGTCAGATCCGTTGTTTGCATTGGAATTATTTCCGTTGGACGGATATACCGCTGCCTTCGCAGACTCCAGGGCTGCTTTGACCGCATTGATGATACCGTTGGAGCTGTAAGTTGCTCCGGATACCACATCCACACCTGTGGTCTGATTTTTCACAATATTGCCAGCGACTGCACGGGCACGGTTAAAGAATGCCGCATCATCTTCATTTTCCAGAATTTCTACGGACTGAATGGTCTTATTTTTCAACACGATCACTACTTTGACATCTCCGAGGTAACCTTCTGCCACTCCGTAATAAGTTCCATCCGGATATGGGAAGTTTCCGGTCACGGCCGGTGCCGGAGCAGCCTGATTCTGTTGATTGTTCTGCTCTGTATTTTCAGTTGAGGCAGGTACCGTGGTTCCGTCTACTGCCGCCTGTGCCAGTGCGTTTCGAACCGCATTGATGATACCTGCGGAACTGTATGTTGCTCCGGAAACGGTATCCACATTTGTACTCTGGGAAGACACGATTTTTCCGGTAATCGCGGACGCTTTTCCGATATAGCTGCTGCCATCAGAAGTAGATACGATCTCTACCGATGCGATCTTACCACCGCTGATCACAACTTTTACCTTGATTGGACCTGCAAAACCGGTCGCACTTCCGTAATACGTTCCGTCTTTGTATGCAGCTGCATCTGCAACCTGTGCCACCGTTGTAGAACCTTCTCCTTTGCCCGGATTTTCTGCTGTTTTTCCGCTGTCTTTCTCACCAGTCAGCGCATTTTTAACCGCACTGATGATACCTCTGGAGCTGTAGGTCGCGCCGGACACGACATCTACATCCAGATTCTGAGACAGAATGATCCGGTCAATGACGCCTTTTGCGCGGTTAAAAAATGCCGCATCATCTGCTTCCACGTTCAGGATTGTAATCGCCACGATCTTTTTATCTTTGATCTCTACAGAAACCGTGATCTTTCCGGCAAAACCCGTTCCGGTTCCTTCGTACACACCATCTGGCAGGTCAAACACCTGACCTTCCAAAATCGTTTCTTCTGCGGTCTCCTCTGTAGCTGCATCCGTATTTTCTGTCTTTGGTAACGGTTTCTCTATGGCATAAACCTTTGGTGTATAAGTTGCCACAGACGCGCCAACACAGGCGACTACCAGCAATGCAGATAATGCCGGTGCCATGGTACTTACTTTTATCTTCTTTTTCTGATTCTTCTGATCCAGATTTTCCGGATCAATCTCTGAGTGCTTATCTTTCTTCATCGTCTCTCTCCTGATTTTTTATAACGTTTGATAGGAAATTCATCGTAATTTCCTATCAAATAAAAAATGCTATGGTAATATGCATTAGTTTTTTCTAACGTACGTTATCATAGCATTACTTTTTTTTCAAATCAAATCATTTTTCTTTATTTTCTCAATAACTCGCTTTATTGATAATTTTTATGCATTTTCTCCTGTTTTTTATCAATAACTCTGGTAAGTTCTGGCAAATGCATATCTTTATCTTCCAGATTCAAGCGCCCGTTTGACTGCTGGCAGGATTACTCTGGATACCACACCGATCAGAAGTCCCGTCACGAAACCTGAGATCAGAAGCACCGGTACATAAAAAATCAGTTTCAGATTTTCCACCACCAGCATTGCCACGATCAGCTGTCCGATATTATGGCAGATACCGCCCATGACACTGACTGCCAGAATTGACAGCTTGTCTGTTTTTTTCAAAAGCAGCATAACCGCCAGACTGAGCAGGCCACCTGCCAGACTGTACATGATGGAGGCCAGATTTCCAAACATAAAACCGCTTAAAAAGATACGCACCACAGAAACAAGCAGTGCTTCTTTTCCGCCAAACAGATAAATTACCGCCACGATCACCAGATTTGCCAGGCCAAGCTTGACACCCGGAATACCGAAATTGATCGGGATCAGGGTTTCCACATAACTGAACACCAGTGCCAGTGCGATCATCATTGCCATCAGCGCAACCGTTTTTGCAGATGTCTTTTGTTTTTTCATAATCTTATCATCCTGTCTATCCTAGGTCTGTGTTTACTTTGTCACTATTTTTTCAATATTCTTTGTATTGTTCATGTTGATAAAGTCATCATAAACGCCATCCGTAATATACAGCTTACCGTCTTCATCTTCCATGATTGCGTCAAATCCATCTGCTGCGCAATGTTCTTTACAATAAGAGATTGCATCTTTCGTACCAAGTACGAAAAGTGATGTAGACAAACCATCTGCCAACGTGCTGTCCGCACTGACAATCGTCACTGAAATCAAACCGTTGTTTGCAGAATAACCAGTCTTTGGATCAATAATGTGATGATACTTCACACCAGTATCTTTATCAATAAAATAGCGCTCATAACCACCAGAAGTGATAATCGCTTTATCTGTCACATTTACACCACCCAGATATCCGTCTGTATCGTTCGGATCCTGAATGCCGACTTTCCATTGACTGCCATCGGTTTTATTTCCAAGAACATGGGCATTTCCGCCAAGGTTAATGACGGCACTCTCGATACCATAGCTTTTCATGACTTCCATCACTCTGCCGGAAGTATAACCTTTTGCGATTCCGCCAAGATCAATCTCCATTCCCTCCGGAAGGTTGATGCTTGTCTGTCCATTTTCTTCACTTAATGTAATTTTTCCTGCGTCTACCAGGGCAAGTTTTGCTGCCAGATCTGATTCACCCGGCACTGCAAAATTTCCTGTTGTAAATCCCCAGAGCTGCATCACCGGGTAAATACTGATATCAAAGGCACCGTTTGTACTCTGATAAATATCAAGCGCTCGTTTTACCAGATATTCAGTATCTTCAGAAAGCACACCGCCGCCGTTCTGGTTGATCTGGGCAACTTCACTGGTTTCTTTTCCTGTGGACAGCAGATCATCCAGTCTCTGGATTTCAGCAATTCCGGCCTCTACTGCTTCCTGGGCATTTTCGCCATAAGCAGTCAGCGTCATGTACGTATCCATGGCGAACACTTCATCGGTGTATTCCTGATTGCTGTTTTTGTTATTCGTTGTTTTCGTTTCAGTAGAAGCAGATGCCTCGCTCTGCGCAGAATCCGACGTATTGCTATTATTTCCTGTATTGCAGCCTGCAAGTGGAAGACAGACCAGTGCCCCGCACAGCAGTGCCATCAGTATTCTCTTTCGCATCTATCAAAATCCTCCATATAATTGCTTATTTATCTGTTTTATCATTTATTAGCCTAAGCTAACGTCTATCTTAGTACATCCCCCGCAATTTTGCAAGCAGTTTTTTCTCTTTTCTGGATACCTGAACCTGGGTGGTACCAAATATTTTTGCCACCTCTGACTGCGTCCGCTCCTCCACATACCGCAGATAGATCAGCTGACGCTCCTCCGGTTCCAGCTGATCCAGCAATTGTTCCAGAAACAGATGGTTCATTCTGCGTTCGATCTCATTTTTCTGATCACGGATTTGTTCCCCCAATGTCAGCTCCTTTCCGTCATTTCCCGGAACCGGCCGATCATAAGAATCCACCTCTGAATTTGCCGCCAGCGATTGCACGATATCTTCCCTGCGGATCCCTGTTTTTTCCGCAAGTTCTTCCAGCGTCGGATCCCGACCGTGCTCATTCTGCCAGGCCGTCACCGCCTGACTGACTTTCCATGCCGTTTCTTTTAAGGTTCGGCTCACTTTCAGCATGCCGTCATCCCGCAGATATCTGCGAATTTCTCCGATGATCAGCGGAACCGCATAGGTAGAAAATTTCACCTCATAATTTATGTCAAACCGGTCAATGGCTTTGAGCAGTCCGATACTTCCTATCTGAAACAGATCCTCCGGATCATAACCGCGGTTTGAAAACCTCCGCACAATGCTCCAGACCAGTCCCATATTTTCCTGTACCAGCCGATCCCTGGCTGCTTTATCCCCCTGGTGCGCCTTTTTTAATTCTTCTATTACCTGCTCCATATGTAATTAACGGATCTCCCGCGTCATCACCACCCGGGTGCCTTTGCCTGGTGCGGATTCCACTTCCACGGTATCCATAAAGGCTTCCATAAAGGAAAATCCCATGCCGGAACGCTCCAGATCCGGTCTGGTGGTAAACAGCGGCTCCAGCGCTTTTTGGATATCCGCAATGCCGCGGCCCTCATCCGTGATAGCCACATGAAGAGTCCGGTCAAGGACACCGGCCTCCAGCCAAACGATTCCGCCCTTCAGATTGTATCCGTGAATAATGCAGTTCGTGACCGCCTCCGAAACCGCAGTTTTGATGTCCGCCAGTTCTTCGATGGTCGGATTCAGATAACTGACAAAGGCTGCCACCGCCGTGCGGGCAAATCCCTCATTTTCTGATTTTGCCGAAAAGGATATCTGCATCCAGTTTTCCGCCTGCTGTCCATTTTCTTTCTCCTGAAAAATCTGTGTCTGTCCACAGGTTTCCTGTTTGCTGTTTTTGTCTGTTCTTTCCTGTATGTAAGTTCCCATACCGCTTATCTCCCTTCCTCTTCCATCAATGCTTCCAGTCCTGACATTTTAAAAATGTTCTGCATTCGTTCATTTAAATGCACCGCCGACACGGTTCCACCGGAAAATTTCATTTTTTTGTATCTTCCGAGGATCACACCAATGCCGGAGCTGTCCATCCAATCGGTGCGGGAAAAGTCAAAAATGATTTTTCGGATGAAGTAGGTTTCCGTCAGCAGGTCGGCTTCCTCCCGCAGACTGTCGGAAATGTGGTGGTCTAGTTCCTTCGGGATAAAAATACGAAGGGTGTTTCCTTTAATCTGATATTCACAGTTCATGTTTGGGGCTCCTTTTATTTTCTTTTTTAAGGCAGTTGAGGGAAAAAACACGACAGGGCACGGACAATTTTCGATCTTCGTTGCGCCGCTTATCTCCGCCTCCTCCCGCAAACTCGCCAACAGCAAAACCGGCTGTTGTCTCAAACACACTCCCGGAGACGGGCTATGCTCACTCCGATTACGAAAATTGCCCTACCGCCCTCATCGTGTTTTTTTCCCTCAGCTGCCATTTACATAATGAAACAAATTCGTTGTAAAGCGGACATTCGCAATCCGCTTTCGCTACTTGCTCATGAACGCAGTCGCTTTGCGACCTGCGTTCAAATCAAAAATAGCAATATACAGAAAGAGCTTTCTACACAATCTCATGTGTCTTAGGGAAACTTTTGTATGTCTCCATTGTTTTCTTTCGTATATTGCTACTTTTTTAATACTTATTTAGTTTTCTTCCAAATCAGATTCATAATTTCACTTCATAACCAGAAGATCGACTAGTCATTATTAGCCGTGTTGTCACCGGAGGTATTATCTCCGGACGTATCCGTCTGATTATCCGCAGTTCCGCTTTCATCCGGAACGGTAATGCCGCGGCTCTGCATGTCTTCGATCATTTCTTTACAGGTGTTGCGCACGCTGGAGGAGTTTGTCTTCTCCCTTGCGATCTGGAACCACTTTAACGCATTGCTCTCATCATTCTGATAATTATACGCAAAAGCCAGATAGTATGCTGCTTTTCCTTCCTGGTATCCTTCATCTGTTTTTACAATGGATTCCAGTTTTGTAATCGCTTCACTGTAATTTTTCTTTTCATACAGATTCAATGCTTCGTTCATATCTGCTTCCAGCATTGCACTCTGGACATCGTTCAACATGTTATCGTAAATCTGCTGCGCGTTTTCGCTGAGCAGATCACGGTTTACGTTCGCCAGTGTCTCACCTGCTTTTACATGATCATCTGATGCATAGGATACATATGCATTTAACAGTTCCTCGTAGGACTGATTTTTCTGATCCGCAGAACTTGTTGCTGTCTGTGCATCTTCCACCGTCTGTTTCAGAGACGAAATCTCATCCTCCAGACTCTTGATGCTCTGTTCTCTGGTGGCAATGGTCTCATTGGCCTTTACCAGCTGGGATGCCGCATTGCTGTTGGCATTTTTGCGGACACCAGGCACGATCAGGAAACATACCACGGCAATACCGATAGCCGCGCCAACCAGCAGGTTTACAACGGTCAGCACTGCTGTGTTGTCAGTAAATTTCGCCGGACGGATGATCAGGTCGTTTCCGCTCTGATAACTTACCGTATCTTTTTCCTTCGGTTTCATTTTTCCATTTGCCTTCAGATGCAGACGGCATTCTTTTTTGTAACGCATGGTATTGGCATCGCCTGCATCGATTTTTTCTGCATTTTTTAATGCACGCAATGCCAGATCATAACGTTCTTCCTTCATATACAGCAAAGCCAGCAGCTGGTGACCTTTTACCAGCTTTGGATTCAGGGCAAGTACTTTTTTCAACTGGATCAGTGCCAGATCTGTATTGCCCTCTTTGCAGTAAGTCAGTGACTGGTTAAATTTCTTCACCGTCTGGGACAAAGTATCCAATCTGGCAGAACTTTTCTGGATATCGTTCAGATAATCGTTTGCCGGATTGTCTTCCCCCTGCATGCTTTTGCTGATGATCCACTCGCTCAGCGCCTTTACGATCTCACCTAGCTCGAAATAAACCAATCCCAGCAGGTTACGAGCCTGAATATTCAGTTTGTTATAACGAAGACTCATCTTCAGATATTCTACAGAACCGCTTAAATCACGAGCTTGGGCACGCTCCAGTCCGTCATTGTAAAGCTTGTTGGAAATACTTACGATTTTTTTCCAGATCTTCACATCTGCTTCACAGCTCGGGCAGGTATCCATGGAATCCAGATGAGCACCACAATAATAACAGTTCATCTGTCTCCTCCTATCTTCTGCTTTCTTTCAGCATTTCCTGTAAAATATCCATCATATCGGTCAGATCACGATTATAAATTACGTCCTCTGCCTCTTCAATTTCCATGCTCGGTTCAAATTTCTTTAATTCTTCCTCAAAATCAATCATCACAGTTCTCCTTCCATACTTCCATCAATGCACCTATGAAATAGAGGGAGCCTGTACAGAAAAGTTTCTGCCCCGGCTTCTTCTTCTCTTTCATTGCCCTGAACGCTTCCCGGTAGTCGGCATAGCCCGTCACCGGTCTGTCTGTATCTGCTTCAAATAGTTTCTCTAATTTTTCAAAAGATATGCCTCGCTCATTGGGAATTGTGGTGACTGCCATTTCTTCCCATGAAATATCTGCCGTCAGCATATCGATCGAGGTGCTGTAATCCTTTTCTTTTACCATGGAAAACAGCAGAAGTGGACGGTATTTATCATTGGCAGTCAGTCGATTTACTGCCTCGGTAAACATTCCGATGCCGGATGTATTGTGCGCCCCGTCAAAATATATTTCCGGTGCGATTTCCTGCATTCTTCCCTGCCAGAACGCCGCTTTCATGCCTGCATGGAGCTGTTCTTCAGCTTTCTCTCCGGCAAGTTCCTCTGGATACTGCTGCTGCAAAATCCGCATTGCAAGAATTGCCAGCGCTGCATTTTCCACCTGATATTCTGCGGCTCCCGGAATCGTCCATCTTGTTTCCTTATCATACGCAGTTGAAAGGGAAAAATCAATAAAATTATTCTTAAATTCCAAAATCTGGAACATTTTTTTCTCCAGTTCGGTGCATGGACTCTGCATTTTCTTCGCATGCGCCCGGATCACTTCGGATGCTTCCGGATCATTGGCATCGAAAACAACCGGAACGCCCGGTTTGATAATCCCGGCTTTTTCCCCGGCAATCTGTGAGATCGTGTCCCCAAGGATTTCTGTATGCTCCAGACTGATGGATGTAATAATGCTTAACACCGGATTGGCAAAACTGTTTGTCGCATCCAGCCTGCCGCCAAGTCCGGTCTCCATTACAATATATTCTACACCGGCTCTTTCAAAAATTACCATACCCATAGCAAAAATAAACTCGAAAAATGTCGGAAAGCCAAGACCTTTTTCTTCCAGCTCTTCTGCTTTCTTTTTTACCTGCGCATAAGCTTTCAGAAACTGCACTTCACTGCAAAGGGTTCCGTTTATCTGGAATCGCTCGCGAATGTCAATCAGGTGGGGAGATGTAAACAAACCAACTGTTTTTCCCTCAGAAAGCAACATATGGTAAAGGAAGCAGCAGACGCTTCCTTTACCATTACTTCCTGCCACATGAATGACTTTGCAGCGATTACCCGGATTGCCAAGCAGCTCCATGAAATATTTCGTGTGCGCAAGGCTGTGTTTTTTGGTAAACTTCGGAATCCCGTACAGGAATTCCACTGCTTGTTTCATGTTTTCACTCATATTATTTTAACTGTGCCAGACGATTCTCTACGTCTTCCATCATCTGTTTGTATTTCTCAAGTTTTGCTTTCTCCTCGTCAACTTTTGCCTGAGGTGCTTTGCTTAAGAATTTCTCATTGTTCAGCATGCCGTTGGAACGTGCCAGCTCTTTTGCAAGTTTTGCTTTCTCTTTCTCCAGACGTTCCCGCTCTTTTGCCATGTCTACCAGCTCCTCTAACGGAATGTATACAACGGCATTTGGAATAACGACGGATACGGCATCCTCCGGAATTCCGGCTTTGTCTGCCTGTACGTCGATCTCACTTGCGGAAATTAACTGGCTGTAAATGTCTTTGTGGGAAGCAAACAGCTCGCGCAGATCTGCATCCGGAGATACGATGAAATATTTTGCTTTGCGGCTTGGTGGAACGTTCATCTCGGAACGGATGTTTCGGATGCCCTTAACCAGTACTTTGATGGTCTCCACATCAGCTTCTTCTTTTGCAAAATTCCACTCCTCTGTGTACTCCGGCCACGCAGCAAGCATAACGGTCTCCTCTTCCGGACAAAGGGTGCAGAAGATTTCTTCTGTGATAAACGGCATGTACGGATGCAGCATCTTTAATGCGTTGGTCAGTACTGTTTTCAGAACCCAGAGTGCAGTATTTGCAGCTTTCGGATCTTCTTCTTTCTTGTACAGACGTACTTTTGCAATCTCAATATACCAGTCACAGAACTCTTCCCAGATAAAGTCATATACTTTCTGAACTGCGATTCCCAGCTCATATTTATCCATATTCTCTGTCACGTCTTTGGCCAGAGTATTTACTTTTGATAAGATCCATTTATCAACCGGCAGCAGATCTGCATCTTCCGGTTTGGTCGGCTGCTCATCTCCCAGGTTCATCATAATGAAACGGGATGCATTCCAAACTTTGTTTGCAAAGTTACGGCTGGACTCTACACGCTCCCAGTAGAAACGCATGTCGTTTCCAGGTGCGTTACCTGTGATCAGTGTCAGACGCAGGGCATCAGCACCGTATTTATCAATAACCTCTAACGGATCAATACCGTTTCCAAGGGATTTACTCATCTTGCGTCCCTGGGAATCACGCACCAGTCCATGGATCAGTACGGTGTGGAACGGCTCGGTTCCTGTCTGCTCTAACGCAGAAAATACCATACGGATAACCCAGAAGAAGATGATATCATATCCGGTAACAAGTACATCTGTCGGATAGAAGTAATCCAGTTCTTCTGTTTTGTTCGGCCAGCCAAGTGTGGAGAATGGCCACAGTGCGGAAGAGAACCAGGTATCCAGTGTATCCTCATCCTGTTTTAAATGTGTGCAGCCGCATTTCGGGCATTTCTCCGGCATTTCACGGGAAACAACCATCTCGCCGCACTCCTCACAGTAATAAGCCGGGATTCTGTGTCCCCACCAGAGCTGTCTGGAAATACACCAGTCACGGATGCCTTCCAGCCAGTGCATATATGTTTTTCCGAAGCTTTCCGGAACGAATTTCAGTCTGCCGGACTGTAATGCATCGATGGCCGGTTTTGCCATTTCTTCCATTTTTACAAACCACTGCGGTTTGATCATTGGCTCAACAGTTGTCTTACATCTGTCATGCGTACCTACGTTATGAACATGTTCAACTACTTTTACAAGCAGTCCCATCTCGTCTAATTTATCAACAATGGCTTTTCTTGCCTCGTAACGATCCATACCTTCGTAAATACCGCCGTTTGCGTTGATGGTTGCATCATCGTTTAAGATGTTGATCTCTTCCAGATTGTGGCGTTTTCCTACCTCAAAATCGTTCGGGTCATGCGCCGGTGTGATTTTTACGCAGCCGGTTCCGAACTCTTTGTCTACATACGGATCAGCGATCACCGGAATCTCACGGTTTACGATCGGAAGCAGTAATTTTTTACCGATAATGTCTGTGTAACGCTCGTCATCCGGGTTTACGGCTACAGCTGTATCGCCAAGCATTGTCTCCGGACGGGTAGTTGCGATCTCAACAAATCTGCCTTCCTCGCCGATGATCGGGTATTTGATATGCCAGAAATGGCCTGTCTGCTCTACGTGCTCTACCTCTGCATCGGAAATAGAAGTCTTGCAGACCGGACACCAGTTGATGATGCGGGAACCTTTGTAAATATATCCTTTGTCAAACAGACGGATAAATACTTCTTTGACTGCCTCGGAGCATCCCTCATCCATGGTAAAACGCTCTCTGTCCCAATCAGCAGAAGAGCCCATTTTCTTTAACTGTTTTACGATACGTCCGCCGTACTCTTCTTTCCAGTCCCATGCATATTTCAGGAACTCATCACGGGTTAAATCCGCTTTGTTGATTCCTTTTTCTTTCAGGCTGTTGATAACCTTAACCTCTGTTGCGATAGCTGCATGATCGGTACCCGGCTGCCATAATGCGGAATAGCCCTGCATTCTTTTGTAACGGATCAGGATATCCTGCATGGTGTTATCCAGAGCGTGTCCCATGTGAAGCTGACCGGTGATATTTGGCGGCGGCATAACAATGGTAAATGGTTTCTTGCTTCTGTCTACTTCTGCATGAAAATATTTATTGTCTTCCCATTTCTGGTACAGACGGTCTTCGATCCCTTTTGGATCATAGGTCTTTGCTAATTCTTTCATTTTATCTCCTTTCAAGTGCTTTGTTTTATAAGAATTTCAACTGAATTTCCTGTAAAACAAAAAACCCCTCACATACATAATTGCATGTGAAGGGCGAATCTACGCGGTACCACCTTCATTTTATCCCATCAATTCCCTGTACAAAAACAGCTTGTACCTCTCTTTCTTTTCTGGAAATTAACGGAATCTCTGTGATTGATTAACGGGAATCACCCGGGATCTCCTACCCACCATACAACAAACATATCGTATGTTCTCTCAGTACTTTTGTCCTATACATATGCTGTATTGGCTTCAGACATCCGGTTCCAAAGCTACCTTCCGCAAACTGCCTGTCAGACGGTCTTTCAGTCCATGGACCCTCTTCCCTGTCACCGCATCTTTTGCGTACTCCTCTTTGTCATTACCTTTTATAACTATAAATTTTTCAAAGTCATTAAACATGATAAACAACATTTTTTGCCTTGTCAAGTTTTTTATAATTGCGA
>NZ_CAKRAS010000047.1 GCF_934295145.1 uncultured Eubacterium sp.
TAGATAGGGCAGAGGTGGAAGTGTGGCAACACATGGAGCTGACTGTTACTAATCGTTTGAGGGCTTGACCAAGAACACTTAGTGAAAACAAAGTGAGAAATTGAATGGTGACGGAAAGACACTAATTCTGTATGAAGTTTTGAAGGTATATATCATGTACCTTATTCCTCGATAGCTCAATGGTAGAGCACTCGGCTGTTAACCGAGTTGTTGTAGGTTCGAGCCCTACTCGGGGAGTTTTTTCATAAGTAAGTGTTTCAAAATAGATTTTTCTATATTGACGTATTTATTTTAAAATGGTATAATACAACAGATTTCTTAATTAAATATGGCGACATAGCCAAGTGGTAAGGCAAAGGTCTGCAACACCTCTATCACCAGTTCGAATCTGGTTGTCGCCTCTTATAACCTCAGAAATGATAAATTTCTGAGGTTTTTTTTGATAGAAAATTCGTTGTAATTTCCTATCAGAAAAAAGCACTTTGTGCAAACGATGCACACTCGCACGAGAAGAAATTCTTGCTTTGCAAGCGTGCTCGGCGCGGGCAAGAAAGATGTGCCATTGATAATTGCAAGCATGTAAATGTGCGATAGCACACTTTCTTGTGTTATAGTAAACTTGAAAAAAAACTTTATAGTAAATTGTTTATTTGGTATTATAAAAATAGGAAGTAATGAAGTTGAAGATATAAGGAGAAACAGATGAGAAAAAAGACATCGCAAATTAAAAAATATATTGTTGCAACAACTGCTTTTATTATTGCGATGATGATTGGCATTTTACTATTCTTTGCCGGAGTGCAGCAATCTGTGGAGAAAAATTCGCAGAGAACAATGATGAATAATGTAACGCGCCAGAGTGAACATTTACGTAAGATTTTAGTTATCCACTATCAATATCTAAATGAACTGGCAAAGGAAATGGGGGAAGATGGGGAATTAATTTCTCAGGATCATCTGGATAAGCTGGTCAGTATTTCTGAATATACTGAGTTAGAGCGTCTCGCATTGATCGAACCGGATGGGACGGCACATTATGATAATGGTGCGGTAAAAAATGTTTATCACAGACGTTATTTTAAAGAAGCAATGAACGGACAGCAGACATTGAGCGATCCTTTAGAAAGTAGTGTGGATCAGGAAGCAAGAGTAGTTCTCGGTGTGCCGGTGTATGATAACAATCAAGAGGTGATTGGAATTCTGGGAGGCTCTTATAATGTAACCGCATTAAGCCATATGTTGTTTGATGATTTATTTGATGGGGAAGGCGATACACTTATCGTTAATCATACTGGAAAAATTATTGCATATGAGGATGGAATTGGTGAAAAAACACAGCTTGCATATGGTAATAATTTATTTACTTATTATGCAGAAAAAAATAAAAATCAGGAAGATACACTGAATAAGATCCAGGAAGAGTTTAGTGAAAATGAATCGGGATTTATTCGTTTAAGCTTAGATAATACAAATGCAGAGAATTATTATATGACATATACGCCAATAGGAATGAATGACTGGATGCTTTGCTATATTGTTCCGGTTAAAGCAGCACAGAAAACATACGATTTCATTCAGAAATATGAAGCAATTTTTTTGTTGGTATTAATGCTGGTTATTTATATTGGATATAAGAATCATCAGGAAAAAGCGAAATTGCTGGCAGTAGCACAGCATGATACACTGACAGGATTATATAACAAGGACTATACACAGAAGTTTATCGAGCAGATTTTACAGCAAGAGAAGGGGCTGCATGGTTTTATTATTTTGGATGTAGATTATTTTAAAAGTGTGAATGACAATTATGGACATATTGTCGGTGATAAGGTCTTAAGTATGCTGGGGAAATTTTTGCAGAAGCAGTTTCGGGAAAATGATATCTTAGGCCGTATCGGAGGTGATGAATTTGTTATTTTAATGCGGGATATTTCTGAGCGGGAGAATGTAGAACAGAGAATTAACGATTTACTCAAAAAGATTCCGGCGATGAAGATTGCAGAAATGGATAATCAGAGTATTACAATCAGTGTTGGTGTGGCACTGGCACCAGAAAGTGGCAATACCTTTATAAAACTATATCGACATGCAGATCAGGCTCTGTATGAGACAAAGCGGGCAGGGCGAAATGGATATTCCATTTATGATCCAGAGCAGACAGATCAGTGTACAAGAAAATAAAAAATGACAGATATATCAGATGAGAGATAAAATGGTGTGACTGTTAAAATTTTGACATTTACACCTAAAAATATTAAAAGCTTCTTTTCGCAGTTTCAACAGGAGCGTAACCTTTGGGCCAGATAAGAAAGCAGGAAAAATGTATGAGGAAAAAAAGAAGAAAAAAACAAGCGAAGATCATATTGCTGTCGATGTGTGTAATGTTAGCATTGGGGATAGGAATCATCAGCTATAATCAGTATATTCGAGAGGAGATTTCTAAGGAAAGCAGTGAACATCTACTGGCAACGTATGAACAGGTGAACCGGACATTTACACTATTTGCAGAACGAAACTGGAATGCTCTGTCTGACTGGGATAACGAACTTCAGAAAATGGAAGAATCCGGAGATATAACACATAACTGGAAAATGTATGCAGAACGAAAGTCTGCCTGGGCATTCAGTGATTTTTACTTGTTTAATGAGAATGATGATTTTTTAACAGCAGCAGAACGGAAAGGAAATGCAGATTCTATCAAAAATGTGTTTCAGGAGATGTACGAGACGGAGAAGCCAATTGTATCCAGTTATATAGCAAGCAGTGGCGAGCGGAAAGTTGTTTTTGCCATTCAGATGTCCAAGCCAATAGAAATAGATGGTGTGACTTATACAGGGCTGGCAGTCAGTTATGATAACGAGAAACTGTCATCTGGTATTGTGGGAGACATATACAAAGGAAAAAGTGACTGCTATATCCTGAAACCGGACGGTACGATTCTTTTTTCATTGGAGTCAAAGACGGAAGTGAAGACACATATGTATAATATGATACAGACACTTAAGGATGCAGATGCATTTCAGGGAGATAACGGGGAGACATTCCAGAAAGAAATTTCCGAGGGAAAATCCGGAAGTGTGTGCTGCACTTACAATAAAATACAATATTATCTGGTCTATCAGCCGGTTGGGATTGAGGATTGGAGTATTGTCGGAATGGTACAGCAGTCAGTGGTAGATGCAGGAATGCGGAAAGTACAGAATATTACACGCCTTATTTTTGCTGCATTTGCATGTGGATTGAGCTTGTTCATTGTAATTATTGCAGGAAACGAAGTCAGAAAGAAATTTCAAAAGAAAGAAGTGGAAAAAAGGGAACTTGAACATAAAAAACAGTTGGCAGACGAGCTGTTTTCCGGAATTGGCCAGATTGTAGACCGTTTTTCTGTATGCAATTTAAAAACGAATCGTTATGAATATCATGAGCATGTCTTGGATCATATGATTTATCCGGAGACAGGAACCTATCAGATGATGGTGGAGGCTGTTTCCAGAAAATATGTATGTATGACAGAGACGGAAAATGCGAAAATCGGGCAGTTACTTGCACCGGAATATCTGAACCGCGTCCTGCGAAAAAAAGGTGATATCCTGAAATTTGAATATCGTGAGAGAAATCAGGATGTCTATAAAATAATGAATATTGTACCGATTGAGTGGGATGAAGATGGAAATCTGGTACGTTTTTTGCTGATCGCACAGGATAATGGACAGCAGGTGAAGATGAAGAATATTGCAAATACAGATGGCCTGACCGGACTATTTAATGAGCGGTATTTCAGTTCTATTCTGCGGATCAAAGAGCAGAAAAAGCATCCATTTGTGCTGTTTTACCTGGATCTTGACAGGTTTAAACCTGTCAATGATACTTATGGGCATGATATGGGTGATAAGTTGTTAAAAGGTATGGCCATGCGTCTTTATGACTGTGTCCGCGAAAAGGATTATGCTTTCCGTATCGGTGGCGATGAATTTGCTATTATCGTCAGTGCCAGCATGAATGAGGAGCAGTGTCAGAAAATGAAGCAGCGGATCATTACAGCTGTCTGTCGTCCTTTTGTCATTGATGGAACGGAACTTTCTGTCGGTTGCAGCTGTGGCTATGCCGTATATCCGATGGAGAATAACAGCACAGCAGAGATTCGAATTCTGGCAGATCAGCGGATGTATGAAGAAAAAGCGAAAAATCATGCTATGGAAAAAGAGCATTCTTGAACAGAAACAAAAAAACTGACGTAAATAGCAGCGAAAGTCAGGACAGAAAATAAAAGAGGCAAATGGTTTTCTTTTCGAAAAAAGAAGTATACGGAAGGAGAAAGCAGATTATCATGATGATAAAACCGAAAATTATGATTGTGGATGATGATGAATTGAACAGGCAGATTCTGATGACAATTCTCGGTGATGAATACGAATATGTGCAGGCGGAAAATGGACGTGAAGCAATTCATATGCTTCAGCAGGATCTCACAATAAATTTGATGCTCCTGGACATTAATATGCCGGAAGTGAACGGATTTCAGGTGTTGGAGCGTATGAATACATTTCACTGGATCAATGAAATCCCAGTAATTATAATCTCTTCGGAGGAAAAAAGAACTGTCATTGAGCGGGCATATATTTTTGGGGCAGAAGACTATATTTGCAGACCGTTTGATGCGTTTATCACACGGAAGCGTGTGCAGAATACGATCAACTTACATGCAAACCAGAAACGGCTGATGCAGATGGTTTCGGATCAGATTTATGAAAAGGAAGAAAACAATAATCTGATGATCGGAATTCTGAGCCATGTTGTTGAATTTCGAAATAGTGAGAGCGGGGAACATGTCATTCAGGTTCGTACGGTAACCGAATTACTTCTGCGTCAGCTGATTAAGAAAACAGATGAGTATGGATTGTCGGAGTCAGATATTGCCATGATCAGTACAGCTTCTGCACTGCATGATATTGGAAAAATAAGTATTCCGGAAAGTATTTTAAATAAGCCGGGAAAATTGACAAAGGAAGAGTTTCAGATCATCAAAACTCATACAACGAATGGGGCAGATATTATCAGACAGATGGTTTCAAGGCAGGAAAAACCACTGCTTCGTTTTGCATGGGAAATCTGTCGATGGCACCATGAACGCTGGGATGGAAACGGTTATCCGGATGGACTGATCGGTGAGCAGATTCCGATTTCAGCACAGGTAGTGGCATTGGCAGATGTCTATGATGCGCTGACCAGTAAACGGTGTTACAAGGATGCGTATGACCACAAAACTGCCATGGATATGATCTTGAATGGAGAATGTGGTGCTCACAATCCATTGCTTTTAAAGTGTATGCGTGAAATTGAATCGGAATTAAGAAAAGCAGAACTGTGTAGTGAGGAAAATTATGTCTATCGGTATGAAGCGGATCGACTGGCAGCGGAAATCATGCAGAAGAAAGATATGCCTAACAACGACCGTGCACAGAGAATATTGGAAGTGATGCAGGAGAAGATAGATTTTTTTGCTTCGTTGAAAGGTGGAATCCAATTTGATTATAATTCCATTTCCAGACTGGTAAATGTTGTAAACTGGAATGAACCGCCGCAGTATCGTCATACCGTCATAAATGTTGAAGATACAAACTGTTTTAAATGTCTGAGTCAGAAGGACTACCACCGGATGAAGAATGCGTTGGATGCAACGACGCCGGAGAATCGGGAATTTTCTATGAGTATCATGATGCCGCAAGGGAGTGATTTTGAGTGGTGTGATTTGAGAATTCATTCATTGTGGTCAGAGCAGCATCCGGATCATTATATCGGAGCAGTGGGGCAGCTGACCAGACCGCAGCAGGAAGTGGGAGATCTCCCGGTTCTGGATGATCTTTCAGAAGGAGAAAATTTAGAAGGAAAAGCAGTGCAAAATGCGATGAAGCAGCTTGAGCAGATTTTCGATTATGTCCGTCTGGTAGATCCGGCAGCCAATGCCATTTTGGAAGTCGATCAGAATGGTATCCTGAGAAAAACAGAGCAGCACTGCGCTGCTTTTTGGGATACAGGTGGCAATTGCGCAAACTGCATTTCGTCCCGGGCTCTGACACAGAAGAAGATGTTGAATAAACTGGAATTTACCAGATCAGATATGTTTTATGTGGTTGCAAAGTATCTGTGTATCAATGGAACACCGTGTGTACTTGAGTTGCTTTCCAAAATGAACGAAGGACGGTGGATTGATGCGAATGGAACCAGATTTTTATTGGATAAAAGCCGTGGAGAGCACAGAGAACTGTTCTCAGATCCATTGACGGGAACCTACTCCAGACGATATTTTGAGACATATAGTATCCATATGGAAGGAATGGAATGCGTGGAAATCATCGATGTGGATCAGTTCAAACGGGTGAATGATACCTATGGGCATCCGGCCGGCGATGTGGTGCTGCGGGATATTGCATCAGCAATTCAATCTTGTATACGGAGCAATGATATTTTGATTCGTTATGGTGGAGATGAGTTTTTGCTTCTTTTCCCGAAAATGACAGAAAAAGATATGGAGGAGAAAAATATCCGGATTAAAAAAGCAGTGGAGGATATTGTGATTACAGAATATCCGGAGCTGCATCTGTCTGTCAGCATTGGTGGTGTCTGTGGTGTGCATCCAATCAGGGAAGCAATCCATCAGGCGGATCAGTTAATGTATGAAAATAAGAGAATGTTGCAAGAGTGAAGAAGCAAAAATAAGTGCCGCATGGTTTTCATTTGATAGAAGGCCACGCGGCATTTTTGTGGTAAAATAAAAATATTGAAAAACTGAAATATGCTGTAACGAAAGTGGAAAAACGGCTATTAATAGATAGAACAACAAGAATAAAGATTGTTTGAGTGAGCTTTTTAATGCCAGTTGAAAAGGTTAAGATATGGTGTGGATTTAAGAAAGAAAAATACACGTGAATTGATTTATTACAATCAGTCCACGTGTATTTTTGTATTAGTTTGAAGTGAAAGTATTTATACTATATGTATTTAGAAAGTATCTTTCTCTTCTGCATATAAGGTTGGCAGAATTGCTGCCAGGTTTGTAAACTCTTTGATGTTGTGTGCGAATAATCCCTGTGGTACGAATGGTGGGATAGATACGCCTTCCGGAATTGCTTTTACGATGTTTCCTTCTTCATCGATGCGGTATCCGATCCAGAAACGGGACTCAAATAATACGCCGTCTTTGTATGGATGCCATTTGTGAGTCATTGCTGCCGCACAGCTGCTTTCGCCGATTGCACATACGAGAGATTCACATTTTTCAGTACCGATAATGCTTTCATCATAACCAAAATCGGCTGGTCTTTTGAAGCAGAGTTTTAAGAACTCCGGTCCCGGTCCGACGTCTTCCATGATGTAGTGATCAACGCCCCATGTTTTCTGATTCATTGGTACGTTCGGGTCTACGACATAAGATGCCGGATATGCTCTTGCAAAATAGTGATCTTCCGGATCCCAGATTTTGTAACGAAGATCAGATCCAACAGAATGCCATGGGAACCACCAGTCAAGCATTTCGCCTGTAACGCCCGGCATGTAAGTTGTATTACATACAAGAGCAGTTCCGTCTGCAGCTACGCCGAAACCGATATTTGCATATTCATCATCTTCACCTTTCAGGAATTTATTTCTCTCATCAAACGGGATGCATTTTTCCGGTGCGATCGGTCCGCCCTGTAAAATAGCGATTTTCTCAGCCGGTACCGGAGCTAAATCCTGCTCAAAATATTTGTAGTAAGAAAGTTTTTTCTCTTCTTCGGAAACTCCGACTTTAACACCTGGTGTGCTCATATTAAAATCCTCCTCCATAATAGATAAGGTCCGTTGTGAACCTTCGTGTATTTGATGCTTCTATTTTAACCGATAGGAAAAAGAAAAGACACTATTTTATTGGATATAAGTATAACTTTTATGTTATGAAAAATTGTGTTATAGTTTAGTGTAATTATAAAGAAGATAGAGTGATAATTAATATTTCATGTTACAATGACAACATTTGTTAAAAAGTAATGGTTGATAATAATTGCGTCGTCCGCAGTTACGACAGGTACTGTTTTGTGAAAAAAAGGGCAGTATAATCAAACAATGTATTAGTGACAATAGAAGAAACAATTTATTTGCAATATTTTCTGAGTAGAAAAAGGATGCTAAGGTATCAAAAATGATATAGAAAGTCCCTAGTCGCCATGCCCAAAGCCCTATTTTTAAGTTCGTTTTAAAACCATTTGTACAAAATAACAGAATATAGTAAATACATAGCCTGATGTAAAAAGATTGTTCTAACATACTCAAAATTTGTCTCCAAGGGAAGAATTAAAGTGGTGTATAATTTTCCAGATCTTGTATTGAATAAATAACATATATTGATAGTTTGAAAATATCATTTTGAAGTAAAGTTAATGTAAAAATTAAAAAAAGATTAAAATATGGTATCATATAGTAAATGACAGAGAACAAAAGGAGAAACCTATGACCACAAAATCGCTGGAATATTTTCTGGTAGTTGTAAAACATTTAAATATTTCAAAGGCAGCCAAAGAGCTTTTTATCAGTCAGCCGGCCTTGAGTAAACAGATCAGTCAGTTGGAAGCAGAACTTGGTGTCAGCCTGTTTGATCGTACAAAGCATTCTTTGAAATTGACACATGCGGGGGAAGTGCTGTTGTCCGAGACAAATGAACTGTTTAAAAAGCAGGATGAACTGCGGCAGCGGGTGCGGGCAGCAGGTAACGTATCGGAAGATGCTCTGCGCTTGTGTCATATGCCGGGAGCGTTGAATTATCATGTGGCTGATATTTTGGCACAGTTTCAGGAGAAGTATCCGAAAATCAGTCTGAATCTGATCGGAAGCCTTCCAAGTCAGATTTTTTCAAATTTGCTGAATGGAAAAATCGATGCAGGATTTATTCTGGCAACGACGACCACATGTCCGGAGCCTTTGAAAATGCAGACATTGCATGAAGCTCAGCTGTCGCTTGCTGTTCCGAAAGGGCATAAATATGAGGATTACTGCGAGATTTCATTTCATGATATATCGGATGAGACACTTTTGTATCTCAGTGAGCAGGAAGCACCGGTGCAGCATGCCCTACTGCCGTTTTTCCTGCATGGAAATCACAGGGATTATAATAACAGGATTGAGTATCTGTCAAATATGGAGACGGTAGTTTCTCTGGTGCGGGCGAACCGGGGAGTGGCTTTTATCGCCCGGGATTATTGTGCAGCATCGCTGGAAAATATCACACTGATTCCAATCACGGATGCAATGCCGATTTCGTTAAATCTGGTGTATAACCCAAAACATATATCTGAGCAGTTAAAAAAATTGCAGAAAATGATGGGGGATTTATCATGACAGTGATTTATCTGAAGGAATAAATCATATATCAAGGTAGCAAAATAAACAAAAATGATGTTATTTCAGGAGTTGAAAAAATCGGTTTTTCACTCCTGATTTTTTATGTAGTCAGAAAACAAGGGAGATATAGAGAATATAGAAGGTATTGTGCAATTTGTATAGGAGAATTTTTGAAATAAAAAAGTGTATTGACGACAGGAAAAGAGCGTTATATACTGGCTACACTTATATGTATTGAAAATTGTAATGAGTAATTTTATCTGGAGTATTTTGGTGTGCAAATAGTAGGAAAAATTGATAAAAATATTTACAAATGTATCGTAGATGAGTTTGTAACAGATGAGGTTATTATCACAGATGAAAGAATACGACATATAAAAGATAGACATCCCAATGATTATGAAAGATTTTGTTTGTATATACCTCAAATTATTGCAGATCCAGATTACATTATAGAAGCCAATAAACCTAATACAGCGATACTCATGAAAGAAATCATAGAAAATAATGAAAAGTTTAAATTGGTTTTGCGTATAAAGGTAAAAAATGATCCAGTAGAATATAAAAATTCAATTATGACGTTTGGGCATATTGGAGATAAAACATGGCGCAAATCGTTGAAAAATAAGAATATTCTTTACAGCCGCGAATAAAACCGCTATTATGAACATAGAGATAAACAGAAAGACTTTGAGGTGAAAAGCGCGTCGTCATGCGCCACATGCTTCATGTAATGGGCAAAAGAGATGTTGGGAGTGACGCTCCAACCAAAGTCTTTCTGTTATCGATAAATGTAGCACGCAGGAATGCGTGTTATTTTATTTCTTAAAGTAGAATAATAAAATGCCTCTCCCGATAAGAATGAGAAAAAGCCGGGAGAGGCAGCAGGAGTAAAAAGATGCCTTTTGTATAGATAGTATAAAACCTATTTTATTGTGCAAAATGAAGGCATCCTTTTTAATTTATACATATCTAACAATGAGATATATCGTAGAAATTCCAATTACAATCAGTGTTGCCGGGATCGCATAGGTACAATACTGCTTCCAGGAAATATGATGACCATTTTTGGATGCAACGGCGACACCAACCACGTTGGCAGATGCGCCGATCGGGGTAGCACTTCCACCGATATCGGTACCCAGTGCCAGTGTCCATGCCAGAACGGATAAATCTGCTCCGGATGCCGCTGCAAGACTTTTGATAATCGGAATCATCGTAGCGGAAAATGGGATATTGTCTATGATGGCGCTGGCCACTGCAGATACCCATATAATAATGATTACAATAAAGGTTACATTTCCACCGCTGATCATGTGGATAAAGTTTGCGATCAGTTCCAAAATTCCTGTCTCCTCCAGACCGCCGACGACGACGAATAATCCGATGAAGAAAATAAGAGTTGGATAATCAATACGACGTAAAATGTGTCTTGCTTTTTTTCCAGCGGTTGCGCAGGTTGCGATAGCGGCAATTATGCCAATGGTGGAAACTGTCAATCCAGTCTGTCCATGTGTCACAAGCAGTACAACTGCACAGAGAAAAATAACGCAGCTTATGATAAAAGAACGTTTGCTGGTAATTGCACTGTCCGGGGATGGCATTTTTGCAATCTCCTCTTCTGAGAGATTATTTGCGCTCAGCTTTTTGCGGAAACACAGATAGAAGAAAAAGATCATCAGTACCAGACTCAGGATGGCGATCACGCCGGTATTGAACAGAAAATCGGTAAATGTGTAGTGTAATGCGGTTCCGATAATGATATTTGGCGGATCACCACACATTGTGGAAGAACCTCCAAGGTTTGAACAGAATATTTCTGCAATAATGACCGGTATCGGATCAAATTTCAACAGTTTGCCTTGCGTGATGGTGATTGCGGCCAGAAACAGAATAACGGTGATGCTGTCGATAAACATAGACAGTACGAATGCCAGTATCATAAACATCACAAAAATTTTTGTGGTATTATATCTGACTGCTTTCGCAATGGTCAGGCAAAGCCAGGAGAAAAATCCGGAAATTGCCATTCCTTCGACCATGATCATCATGCCAAAGATGAAAATAATTGTCTGCCAGTTGATTCCTTTTGTACTTTCTGTGGCTTCGGCGCCTGCCCGCCAGAAATCAACGGATGCAAATGATTGAAAGTTCAGTGTCTCGAATAACGCAGTGGAACTGTGCATACAGACACCAAACACGAGAATAAGCGTTGCAACACTGCAGAGTGTTGTCGCAATGTGCCGTGGAATTTTTTCCGTGATAATGAATGCAAACATAACCAGGAAAATAATGACGGCCGTGATTTGTGCTGCCATAAAAAAAACCTCCTTCAATATAAAAAGCCCCTGCATTTATTATGTAGCAAAACGGCACTTTCGTCAAATAAATCTCAACGATAAAATTAATATGCAAAACATGTGCCAATTTTATGCGTTTTTTATTGATTTTTGAAAAAACAAGTGCAAATACAGTAAATGTAAGAACAGCTACGGCACATGATTGCTGAAACAGCAGATGTTTTTTTGGTGTATATTCGAGTACGCATCGTTGTATTTTGGCAAAGTGTCAAAAAATATTTACTTTTATTTACATAAATGTTATTTTGAAAGAAATACATCTGGAATAAGAGAAAAGGTGTTTTCAAAACCCGGCAAGATGATAGATCAGAAAAATGTTTCAGTATTTATAGAAATATTGAGACATGTGCAAATAAGTAGAGTATGGATGGAGGATGTATATGGAAAAAATAGCCTATATTGTACCAAATAAAAAATGGATTCCGGTGATTGAGGAAATGATTTCCGGCATGAGAGGCAGTTACCAGGTAGATGTGCAGACGATCGATGTCATGCATATTCAGTCAGAGTACCGGCGATTGAGCCGGGAAGGTTATGGTGTCATTATTGCCCGTGGTGGCACGTATCTGGAACTTTCCAGTCGTTCCGGCGCTGCCCGGGTTATGGAAGTCCGTGTGCGAACCTCAGATGTTCTGGGAGCTATCAAGAAATGTCAGGAGTATTACAGTGGAAAAATTTATCTTGGTCTGCATGAGAAAGTTGCCATTGATTTTGAAAAAACATTGTCATTATATAACTTTTCTGTCAGTGTGTTCCGTTATGTGACACCGGTTGACCTGAAAGAACGTGTAGAAGAAATTCCGGAAAGCAATGTACTGGTGCTCACCAGTGGAATTGTGGCAGATACAACGGATCGTGATGATCTGATGTTTGAGCAGCTCGGTGTCGGGGATGAGGCGGTGCGTGAGGTTGTGGAACGTGCACAGGATTATTTGAGACAGCAGCAGGCAGATGCGCAGCAAATTAACTTATTAGAAAGCATTTTGTTAAATGTTGAAGAAGGAATCATTGTTTTTGATCGCAATATGAAAATTCAGGAGTTGAATCGTCGGGCACAGGAGCTTCTTGGCATTACCGTTGATGATGCTCTCGGTAAAAAAATTTCACTGTTTATTACTGACTGTTCAACAGAAATGTTACATAAGCTGAAAGAAAATAGGCAGATCACGTTTTTATATCAGAAAAACCGGAAAACTCTGAACGTTATTGTATCGCAGTTCCGTTATTATCAGGACGAAGATCGTTTCATTCTGACCCTTCAGGATGTAACAAAGATTCAGGAGGAGGAGCGTGCTATCCGTCGAAAACTGGCACAGAAAGGTCTGGTGGCAAACTATACGTTTGCAGATATTCTGACAGTGGAAAAATCTATGAAACGTATGTTAGAAAAGGCAAAAACAGTTTCCGGGTATGAGGGAAACGTACTGATCTATGGTGCAAACGGAACCGGAAAAGAGCTTCTGGCGCAGAGTATCCACAATGCGAGTCCGAGGGCAAACGGACCATTTGTGGCAGTAAACTGCGCAGCGCTGGCGGAATCCTTGCTGGAAAGTGAATTGTTTGGTTATGTGGGCGGTGCTTTTACCGGTGCGAAAAAAGAAGGAAAAGCGGGACTTTTTGAGCTGGCACATGAGGGCACAATCTTTTTGGATGAGATTAACAGCATGCCGCTGGGACTGCAGGCAAAGATTCTGCGTGTGATCCAGCAACAGGAAGTGATGCGTGTGGGTTCGGATTATGTGGTACCAATCAATGTGCGTGTCATTGCGGCAGCCAATGAGCCGATGCGGGAGTGCATTAATCGAGGTGAATTTCGTCAGGATCTGTATTTCAGGATCAGTACCTTTGAACTGGAGCTGCCACCAATGAATGAGCGACCGAAAGATGTGTTGCACTTGTTCCGGCATTATCTGGCTGAATTTGAGGAGATTCCGGAAGCAGAGGTTTCGATTCCGGAGGAGTTTGTACAGATGCTGCAGGAGCATAACTGGTGGGGAAATGTCCGGGAAATTCGGAGTACGGCGCTGCGGTATCATGCGTTTCACGGGGATAATTCCGGCGGAGAGATTCTGAAAAATGAGGATGTGGAAGAGTCCCTGGTGGATGATGATTTCAAGATTAATTTGTCAGAGCTTAACAAGACTGTGGAGCAATTGGTGATTGAGTCCATGTTGAATAAGAAAATGAAAAAGACAGATATTGCAAATGCGCTGGGGATCAGCCGGCAGGCGTTATACAAAAAGTTGAACTCCTGAAGTTAAAAAGGGACAATCTGGAATAAAAATCCAATGCTGACACGAACAATTTTCTATCTGCGCTGCGCCGCTTATTTCTGCCTCCTTCCGTGAACTCGCACGCAAAATCAGCGTGCGAGTTCACGGAAGGAGGCAGGCTATGCTCGCTTCGATGACGAAAATTGCCCTATCGTCAAGCCTTGGATTTTTATTTCCAGATTTGTCCTATTTACAAACTTGATAATTCTTCTGCGCGTCTCTGCAAATCTACACTCAGCTTATGCTGACCAGAGTCATGCACCAAGTCTTATGTATGTTTGACTTGAGTAGGTCTAATTATTTGACTCCCGATATTGGATTGGAGTCATGTGGTACCTTTTCTTAAAGGTGCGGCTGAAGTGTTCGACGTTTGGATAGCCGATGGAGGCTGCGATGTTTTCTGCTGTTATGTTTCCGTTTTTTAACAAAGTGCATGCTTTTTTCATGCGGATGTTTGTGACGTGTTCGCCGAAGGTTACACCGGATTTTTCGCGGATGTATTTGCTGATGTACGGCTCTGTCAGGTGAAATTCCTGAGACATATCTGCCAATGTCACGTTCTGGTAATGGTTCTGAATGTAGTTCAGCATTTTGGTCAGGCGGACGTCTTCGCAGGCGTTGCCTTTTTGTACGGAGAGCATTTTGTTGACGCTGACGCACAGTGCCTGAATGGAGGCTTTGATGATGTCTTCGTCGATGCCCGCGCCCCAGTAAGTCGTGTTGTCTTTTTTGATGCAGACATAGGCAATCGCTTTGGATGATGTTGTCTGGGTTAAAGCATGTTCTTCGTAGTTCATCAAGGTGTAGTCGATGTTGAAGAACTGTTTTACCACATTGCTGACAGCGTCCAGACGACCGTTCCCGTTTGCATCGATAACGGTCTCTTTTTCACCGTTCAAAATAGTAACTTCTGCTATGATGCCATCGGTTAATTGTTTGAAATGGCTTTCGGTAATGCGAAAATAGTTCATGGAGTGAAGGTACTGCTCCTCAAAGATTTCGTATACGCTCTGCGGGGACAGCTCCTGGTGCATTTCGTCGGATACCTGCTTGATGGCATAGCCTACATCTTCCCGCATGGCTTCCGGCAGAACAACACCGAAGTTCTGTTTTAAGATATAGCTGATGCCGCCTTTACCGGACTGACTGTTGATGCGGATAACATCGCCGTCATAGGTGCGCCCTCAATAGCTTCAAATGTTTTCTTAATAATGTGTTCTCTTGCCTGAGTCAGCACCTGAATGGTGACATCATCCGGAATCATGTCCTGTTCAATTAAGGTTCTGAGAAAATCGTATTCTGTCTCTGAAGCTGCCGGAAATCCGACTTCAATCTGTTTGAATCCGATCTTTACAAGCATCTGGAAAAACTGAATTTTTTCTTCCAGACTCATTGGTTCTACTAACGCCTGGTTTCCATCTCTCAAATCTACGGAGCACCAGATGGGTGCTTTGGTCATATATTCTTTTTTCACCCAGTCATAGGTACATTCTGGTGGCATAAAATAAGCTCTTTCATAATTTTCATAGTGTTTCATAGTAATCCTCCTTCTGGTCAATTTTGGCAGTAGGAGAAGAGTTATATACAACCGGGATTGTATAAAAAAGGCTCTCATCCCTACAACCATAATAGTTGTAGAGACGAAAGCCATTGCTCCGCGGTACCACTCTACTTCGTATCAAATACGCACTCATCAGCACTGTCATGCTGTCCTCCTGTAACGGTGAGATTCCGTCAAACCCTACTATTGTATTCAGGTTTGCTGCTCAAAGGCGAGTTCACTGTATTTCTTTTATTGCCTCACACCAACCGGCAACTCTCTGAAAAAAGCAGGACAGTTACTATTCCTTGTCTTCGCATTTCATGTTTTTGAGTATAACATAATGTTTATAGTAGCAGAATGATTTATTTTAATCAATATCATTGATTTATTTTAATCTAACCTGATATCATCTAATGCACGCTAATGTATGACATTATCTCATCCATTAATTGTTCATCGACCTGATATGGGTATTGCGGATTCGCATAGACGGCGGTATGTTGGAAGTACTCAGTATAGGAACTGTACCAGATCGTACCGTCATTTATGCACATCATCATATAAGTCACATCAGACATTTCCCATGAAGAATTGTTTTCGAATTTGAAAGTCTGCGGTGTATCGAATTTAATTGTAATATAAATTCTATCCGGATCTAATTCGAACTCCTCTGCGGTATTCTGATCCTGAAGCTGATAGGAGGCAGCTTTATTTTCAATGCTGTTGCCCATCCAGCTAAACCAGATTGTTTCATTGTCGGCAAGTTCGGTATCGCTGTCGGCAGTATAAGTAGATGACTGATACGAAATGCTAAATTCGCTGATGGAGTCTATTTTTTTGTCACTGAATCCATAGGTTTCATAATAAGCATCCCGTTCTTCCTGTGCCTGATCGCCGGTTGCGATAACTGATAATCCGGCAAATGCAATCAGTAAAAGGACGATTGGACAGATGATTTTTAAAAGTCCTTTCAGGCGTTCTTCTTTTTTTGTAGCAACACAAATGCTGTAGATTCCGCTGGCAATAAATGCACCAGCGACAAATCCGGATGTATTTGTGATCAGATCATCCAATTCAGCTAATCTGCCGGTAAAAGCCTGAATAAATTCAATCGCAAATGTGGTGCAAAATCCGATCAGAACAAATTTCCACCAGGAAAACCGGCGTTTCCGAAAGACAAGTTCAACCAGAAAACCATACGGCATGAATAACATACAATTCAGGGCAACCATTTTTAAAGAAGCCCCCACAAACGGAACTTCCAACAGATTTCCAATGGAAAAGTCTGAAAAATGGAAAGAATATTCCTGTCCGATAATTCCTGTGATCCACAAAATCGTACAAAAATAGATGGAAAGTAATAATTCACATCCAAGGCTGAACAGATTTCCTTTGCCGAGTTTATGAATCTGTCTCTTTTTAGTAAGAAAAAGCAGTGCTTCAATGACTGCAAATAAAATGATACCAAATGGAATACACCATTTGAAAATATACATTCCCTGTGTTAAGTAACCGATCATAACGTTCTCCCTCAAATTATTATTGCTTATCATATTATTCCAGAGATTTATTAAAAAGCAGAAAGAATATTTATTAAGAAAATCTGAAGAAATATCCACTTGTGGATACCGAATGAAAAATTGTTATCAAAATCGAATATCAATTTTCATACGTGTTCAACTTAAATTGAACATAAAGGATCAGTAGATTGATTGTGTAAATAAAAAGTTACATAAGTTTACAAAAATGAGCAGGCTGACAGAGGAAGGTGGGTGTATGGGAGCGTGAAAGGAGCCTGTGCAGGACAAGACGGTAGGAAAATTTTCGTCGCATGTGTCTGCGCTTAGCCCGGCTTTTGAAGTGTGTCTGAACCCGCTGGTTGTGCGGGTGAGTTCGCGGAAAAAGCCGGAAATAAGCGGCGCAGCGTATGCAGAAAATTGTCCGTGTCTGTCCGCACAGGCTCCTTTTCACGCCCCTTCACAACCTCCCGTAAGCCACTAATTTAAAAAATGGCACGCCTTTTGCTCCATATAAGCACAACAAGATAAAAAGAAAAATAAACGCAATAAAAAAAAGCGAGAAAGCAGGAGGCTCATTATGGCAGAAAGATTATTAGAAGGTGTTAGAGTCATTGATTTTACAGATTTCCTTGCAGGACCATATGTAGGAATGTACATGGCAGACATGGGTGCTGACGTTATCAAAATGGAAAATCTGACAAGTGGAGGAAACTTTGTGAGAAATGCTCGTCCGAAGGAGAAAAATACCGGACGCAGCATGTATTTCCAGAATTTAAACCGTAACAAACGTGGTGTTGCATTAAATCTGAAATCTGATGAAGGAAAAGAACTTTTTCGTGAGTTAGTAAAATCTGCAGACGTTCTCATTGAGAACAACCGTCCGGGCGTTATGAAACGTCTTGGTTTTTCCTATGAGGAATGTAAAGAAATCAATCCGCGTCTGATTTACGCATCTATTTCCGGATTTGGTCAGTACGGACCGAACTCTCACAGACCAGGATATGACCTGATCGCACAGGCCATGGGAGGTTCCATGAGTATCACAGGATGGCCGGGACAGGAACCAACCAGAGCAGGTATGGCAATCGGTGATATGTTTGCCGGCTTAAACGTAGGATTTGCAGTCTGTGCATCCCTTTACAAGAGACAGTTCACAGGTAAAGGTCAGATGATCGACGTCGCACTGGTTGACAGTATCGTATCCGGTATGGAAGCAAAAATGATGCAGTACATTTATGAGGGCGTTGCTCCGAAAATGTCCGGAAACAAATACATTTCTTCTGCTCCATATGATTCCTTCAAAGCAGGAAACGGTCATTTTGTTATTGCAAGTGGAACAGACGTACATTTCAAAAAATTATCCGCAGCAATGGGAATGCCGGAACTGGCAGAAAATCCATTGTACATCGATACCGAATCCAGAAAAGCAAATGCGGACAGTTTAAAAGAAATCATTGAGAAATGGGCAAGTGATAAAACTGTAAAAGAGTGTGTAGCTGCAATTGATGCTGTTGGTGTACCGGCTGGCCCGATTTATGACTGTGCAGATGTTTGTGCAGACAAGAACATCGTAGAAGTACGTGAGATGCTTGTCAAAGTTCCGCACAAAGAGGCAGGAGACCTTACCGTTCTTGGAAACCCGATCAAGATGAGTGAGTATCCGTGCCAGTATACAAAAGCTGCACCGGATCTTGGTGAAGACAACTTTGCAATCTTTGAAGAACTTGGATTCTCCGAGGAGAAATTAAACGAGTACAAAGAGAAAGGTGCTTTAAACTAGGAGGTGCACAGCAATGAAATTACCGGAATATGTAAAAGTGACAGAGGTTTGCCCGAGAGACGGATGGCAGAACCATAAAGTAGATATCCCGACAGAGACAAAGATCAAATATATCAAAAAAATGATCGACTACGGCGCAAAGAAGATTGAGGTTACTTCTTTTGTAAATCCGAAAGCAGTTCCACAGATGCGGGATGCTGCTCAGGTTTATGCAGAAATCAAAGATTATGCGGCAGAGCATGGCACAGACATCATGGCACTTACCTTAAACAAACGTGGCGTGGATGATGCAAGAGCCTGCGGAATCAAAGAAGTATGCTTCGTTTTATCTGCAAGTGAGGAGCACAACCTTCGCAACTCCAGACGTACCATTGAGCAGTCCTTAGCTGATTTCAAAAATCTGGCAGGGGAAGCCGGAGATATGAAGATCATGCTGGCAATGCCGTGTGTATTTGGCTCACCATTTGGGGATGAAATTCCAATGGAACGTGTGGTAAAATTGATCGAAGAAGCATTCAGTGTCGGTGTACATGAGATCGGTCTGGCAGACACTGCCGGAATCAGCAATCCGTACCACACAAGAGAAGTGCTTCAGCATCTGAAAAATTATGTGGATTTTAAGGATGTGTCCATTCATTTACATGACACAAGGGGAATGGGTCTTGCAAATGCATATGTAGCATTAGAAGAAGGTATTACAAAATTTGATGCTTCTTTAGGTGCTATGGGCGGATGTCCGTTCGTACCGGGAGCCAAAGGAAATATCGGAACAGAGGATCTGTTAAATATGTTCCATTCTATGGGAATCAAGACAGATTATAACCTGGATCAGGTAGTAGCAACTGCGCTGGAGATGGGAAAAGAAATAGACGCAACCATCGGTACAAGCATGGCCTGCCTGTGCAACCACTAAGACGAGAGAGGATAATGAGATGGATGTTGTATCTTTATTGATATTTGTAGCAATTATCGTAATTGCATTTTTCCGCAAGAATAATATTGGTGTTCTTGCCCTGGCGGCAGGTGTTATCGCAGTTCGGATTTTCGGCCTGACAGATAAAGACCTGATCAATTCCGTCAGTGTATCACTGTTTACCACATTGGTTGGTATCACGTTACTGTTTTCAATTATTACAAATACCGGTGCGCTGGATCTTCTGGCAAGAAAAATCGTAGCATTAGCCGGAAAAAGAATCGGCCTGATTCCAATTCTTGTATTTTTAGCAGGTTTTGCTATTGTGGCAGCAGGGCCTGGTGGAGTTCCGGCTCTGGCTATCATTCCGCCACTGGCAGTAGCAATCGCAGTAGAAGTTGGTTATAACCCATTGATGCTGGCCTTGATCGGTATTTCTGGAATGTCCTGTGGACGTTTTTCACCGATCACACCGGAGTCATCCATCATTACAAGCGCAGTTCAGGAAGCTGGATTTTCAGTAAATGTTACACCGGCAATCTGGGTAAACGTAATGATCACAAACATCATTCTTGCAGTAATTTTTTATATTGTATTCAAAGGATATAAAGTTAAAGCTGCACCGGATATGGAAGTAAAGAAAAACACAGAGAAATTTACAGCAAAACAGATTGTTGCTTTATTAGGTATCGTGGCAATGCTTGTTCTGATCATTGGATTTGATGTAAATATTGGTTTGGCAGCGTTACTGGTAGCAGCAGTATTACTGATTTTCCATGTGGCAGATGACGGAGCCTGTATCAAAGCAATGCCATGGAATACTATCGTTATGGTACTTGGCGTAGGCGCATTGCTCAGTATCGTAAACCAGATGGGTGGTATCGATTTGCTGACAAACGCATTGAGCAACATGATGAACAGCAAGACAGCAACTCCAATCATGGGACTTTCCGCAGGTCTGTTAAGTCTGGTAAGTTCCGCACTTGGTGTTGTATACCCGACCATGATGCCAATGTGTATCGACCTTGGATCTTCCATCGGTGTCAACGCAGCAGCAATGATGTCTTCCGTAGCAGCAGCCGGAGCATTGAGTGGAATTTCCCCGATGTCAACAGGTGGCGCGCTGATCATCGCAGCTATTACAGGTGATAAGAATATCGAGATGACAAAAGAAAAAGAGAACAAGATATTCGTACAGCTTCTGATCATTGCAGCTGTCAGCCTGATCTTGCTTCTGATCGTGTCAGCATTATTCTATACACCGATTGCAAAACTGCTTTGTCCTGGAGCATAAGAAAAACAGTATCGCACAGATAATATAGGAAAAACTTATGTTTCAGATTACCCTCATATAGAATGAATATTTTTCATTCACCTTCTAAATTACTATATACCATTTAACCATGCAGTCGGATGAGCAACGATCCGATGCGCGAAAGGGAGAGGCTCCGAATGGAGAACCTCTCCCTTTCAATTTAATCCGACTGCGTTGATTTAAAGGCAGAAATGAAACTGTATTTCGCAGATGAATGCATTAATTTTTACGGATGGATTTTACTTTTTGCATAGTGCGTTTCAGATAGATCACTGCCAGAATCATAACGATGAGTTCTGCAATGGGAAACGCCCACCATACGCCGGTTACATCGAATGCTTTTCCAAGAACATATGCGACAGGGAGAAGGATGAGAACCTGTCTTGCGGTTGAAATCAGCATACTTGGAATTCCGATGGAAAGTCCCTGTAAGGCATAGCAGACCATGATGGAAACACAGGCAAAAATGAATCCAAGACTTGTGATCCTGAGTGCGGTAATTCCCATGGAAGTCATTGTGGCCGAGGCATTGAATGCCTGCATGATCTGCTTTGGCAGTATTTGTAATAATACCAGACCGACAGCACCGATGAATGCCGAATAAATAGCACTGAGTTTGACCGCTTTTTTTATCCGGTCGTATTTCAGGGTTCCAAGGTTATACGCGACAATGGAAATGAGTGCGTTATTCAGACCAAACGTTGCCATGGACACAAAGGTATACAATTTGAAATATGCGCCGAATACGGCGGTTGCTGTTGTAGAAAAGCCCAATAAGATCTTATTTATTCCAAAGGACATGATACTGCTGATAAACATTGTGATTCCGGCAGGAATTCCGACAAAACAGATATTTCTTATAAAGTATTTCTCTGGTTTCAGATTTTTGACAGAGAATTGGATCTCTTTGTTATATTTAAGATTAAAAATAATGCCAAGCAGCATAGCGATGATCTGCCCGATTACGGTTGCGATAGCGGCACCTGCAGTTCCCATTGCCGGAAGACCAAAATATCCAAAAATAAGAATCGGATCAAGGATGATATTGATAACAGCACCGGTTATCTGTGTAATCATTGTGTAGGAAGTTCGGCCGGTTGACTGCAGTAATTTCTCAAATATGAGCTGAAAGATCTGACCGAAAGAAAAGATGCAGACAATGGCCAGATAACTGCAGCCCATACTGGAGATAGAAGCATCGTTGGTCTGTATTCTGTAAAACCATTTAATTCCGGACAAGCCGAAGATCAGTAATACAAGGTAAACGATAAAACCCAAAAGGAGGCCATTTGCTGCCGTCTTATTGACTTCTTCCTGTTTTTTCTCGCCTAACAGGCGTGATAGCAGGGCATTTACGCCGACGCCAACACCTGTTCCAAGAGATACGATGATATTTTGGATTGGGAAAGCAAGTGATACAGCAGTAAGCGCTGCTTCGCTGTAATTGCTTACAAAAATACTGTCTACGATATTATAGAGTGCGCCGATGATCATGGATAAAATCATGGGTGCGGCCATTGTAAGTAAAAGTTTATTAACAGGCATAGTTTCCATTTTTTGTTCATTCATATCAATCACTTCCTTATGCTTTTTAGAAGCATTATAACAACATGTTTCGGAAAACAGAATTACATATACAGAAACGGCATTAGATAAAAGCTAATGATTGATTGAAAGAAAGAAGTACATTATAATGAAAGAAAAATTTGGCTATTGAAAGGATGATACTGTATTATGACATCGCAGCAGCTTCAATGTTTTCTTCATGTAGCAGAGAGACTTAATTTTACAAAAGCAGCAGAAGGGTTGTATCTGTCGGTTCCAACGGTCACACACCATGTGAAAAATCTGGAAGAGGAACTTGGAGTACAGCTTTTTTACAGAAATTCACGTATCGTAAAACTTACGGAACAAGGAGAAAAGTTTTATTATGATGCAAAAGAAATTTTGACAAAAATGGAAGATGCCAAAAAGCAGTTTCAAAGTAAGGAACATTCTGAGGCGGTTCCTTTTCGCATTGGCTGTGTAAGCGAAAAAGAGTTTGTGAAAATAGAACCGATATTGAAACATATGAAGGAAAACTATCCTTATGTCCGTCCAAGAGTAACAGTAAAGGATTTTTTTGATCTGAAAACGCTTTATGAAAACCAGCAGATTGAACTTGCAATAGCGCCGGATGATTTATCGGGTCAGGGAACATATAAAAAACTTTGCCGATATTCAAGTTATGCAGTTATGAAGCCGGATCATCTGCTTGCCAGGGAAGACAGTTTATCATTTGAACAGATAGCAGATGAGCGTCTGATCACGTTACCGCCAAAATGTATTCCGTTTATCAGAGGAAATAAATTTCAGGAATTTCTGGCGCTTCATTCCCAGGATCACATTCATGTTGTGAGCGAAAATGAGGGAGAAAGTATCTTGCTTGTAAAGTGCGGATATGGAATCGCGCTTCTGCCGGGATTTGCAATTCCGGAAGACGAGGAACTTGCCTGTGTTCCGATGGAGAATACGGAAAATATAGAATATGGGTTGTATTACAGAGGCAGTGAAAAACATATCAAATATTTTGTGAAAGAGTATGCAAAAAACTTTTGAACATTTTCGGGAGGAAGAAAATGACAGATTATTATAAAGTGATAGATATGGGAGATGGCATTTATCATATTTGGGAGCCTGCAGGGGTGGCCAGTTCCCTGATCACAGGAAAAACAAAAGCATTATTGATCGATACCGGGTACGGTTATGGGGATCTGAAATCGGTGGTTCGTTCACTGACAAATCTGCCGCTTCGGGTGGTAAATACACATTGTCATCTGGATCATGCTGGTGGAAATTACCTTTTTCAGGAAAATCAACCAGAGTCGGATTTCTCCATCGGCATCCATCCGTATGAAGAAACAGTGTATCGACTGTATCAGACAGAACAGAAACCACTGGTCATTCAGAAAATCCTCCGGGAAAAGTCACCGGAAGAATATCCGTGGCCGAAGAATTTTGACAGGGAAAAATATCTGGAATACAAAGACTGCAAATTTGATACCCTGCAAGACGGTGAAATCATTGATTTGGGAGCGCGTAAGGTAAAAGTGATTTTCCTGCCAGGGCATACAATGGGAAGCGTGGTTTTCTTTGATGAACAGACGGGAACATTATTTTCCGGGGACAATATCAGCAACAGTCTGTGGATTCAGTTTAACCAAAGTGAAAATGTCTATCGGTTTGCGGAACATCTGAAAGAGGTACAGAGACTTCCGATTCAGAAAATCATCAGTTCCCATAAGCAGACACCATGGTCGCCGGAAATTATCCAACTGGAGTTGGATGCGATCGCGCATATCACATTGGAAGATTCGACAACGTTTATTCATCCGCGAACAGGTGCAAG
>NZ_CAKRAS010000048.1 GCF_934295145.1 uncultured Eubacterium sp.
CCTAAATATGCCTCTTTCTTCGCCCAGAGCCCGCTTTTTCTTTGATTTTCCGGCCATCCCACATTTGTCCGTTTCTTCCCCCACGTATATTCGCATCTTTTCCAACCAGTCACCGTTAATTAGCCTGTAAATGTCCGTACTTTATTTTCAAAAACCCCGTAAAATCAATGTTTTTCGACATTTTTTGTGGATATAATATAAAGAATATAAGATAGTTGTTTACAAATAAATAAAAAGAATAGAATATTATCAACAACGGTGTTGTCACTGAATCATAGATTTTCATATCTACACTAACAACGAATATTTTTCTTTAATCTTCTGAGAACAACAAGAAAAAAAACTTCAATACTTAACTTAAAATATTTTTCTGCTATACTGGAACATGTTGTTGTTGATAACTGTCACAACAATATGTTTACAAAATTATCAACAAAAGGATGAGATTATGGAAAAAGGTATTGAAGTAGTTGCAAGATATCATTATCAACAGGGGTATTTTGTTGAAGTGACGACAGAAAAATCTGTTCTGGCTGGCAGAGATTACTGGTTATGTAAGAAAAACAGCCCACGAAAAGTGTTCATGTTCAGCAGTAAATTCAAAAATGAGGATCAGGAAGTACATCAGATCATTGACCAGATCAAAAACAATGTTGAAAAGTACGAACATACAAATGCATAAATAAGAAGAAAAAAGCCACTTGGATTTTTATAATAAGAAATACTTATGACAACGCAAAAATTCAGGTGGCTTTTAATATACATAAAATGTATAATTATTCATTTATTGCAATAAAAAACCGGGTTCGTTTTGAATCCGGTTTTTTTGGGGAGAGTGAGTTATGAAAAATTTATCTATATAAAGGAAATAGTTTTTTGTCGCCCCTGAATGTGCCAATGCTGGTTAACTGACTACCCTCAGAAGCTTTTTATGTTAGGTTATTGGCTTTTCATCAAATTTCAAATGTTTGTTATGTGTTTCACTTGATTTATTTGATACTGTTATATTACTGGTAAAATGTGTTCTTTTTGTGGCTGAAATATGAAGAAAAAAGAAAGTATCTCTTAACAAATTATAATAAGGCAGATTTGCAGAACGGTATGGATTTATTGACGTGTGTTTTTGATAATGGTAAAATTAACATAATTAAATGCAGATCGCATTTTTGAATTAATTTATGGGAGGTATTTCTTATGGAACAGCAGATTTTTACCAACGAGAGCATTTTATCCTGGCTGCAGTATTTTGCGAAAAACACAGCCATTGATCTGGAAAAAGTGAAGATGCTCGATATCACCCGAAAAAATAAAAACCTGATTCCGACAGTTGAGTCACACAAAGCCGTGCTGGTGTTTACAGAAGCCGGAATTGACGATATTTTTTACCGGATGTGGAACGCAGGACTTGGAGATTGTGATGTATGGTATAACGAGGGCTCAGAGCCTGTAGGAGAGATCAAATACGATAAAGTGAGCAATATGATCAACCGTGGTATCAATGCATCCGCAGGCATGCTGATCGTGAATGAGCATGCGCGTAACACTTATAAAATTGGTATGGATAATCATAATTTCAAACGTGGTTCCATTCATTATGTAGGAAGCGAGATACGTTCTGTCATCTTAAATAAGATGCATGTAGGCCGTCAGGACGACATTTGTGTCATCAGTGGGGAAAGTATTGCCGTAGAGGCTGCTATCATCGCCACAGAGGGCACTGTGATCGCTGTAGAGTACAATAAAGATGATCGTGCAACGATGGAAGAGAACATTGATCATTTTGGCCTGCACAACATTCAGGTGATCGATCATGTGGATGAAGAGACCATGAAGGGATGTCCGGTTCCGTCACTGGTATTTATGGTGGCATCTGCAAGCATGGAGCAGGAGATTGAGTATCTGACAAAATTAAATCCGCAGATCAATATCGTGATCTATACACTGGATTTTGGCGTAGCTGCATCTATTTCCGGCATTTTTGAAAAATACGGCATCAAAGATACTGAGGTTATCCAGATCTCTGTAGCCAGATTGAACAGCAAAAATTCCTTTGAACAGCAGCCGGCTCCGTGGATCATTACAGGAAAGGCAGACTGCTAAACGATGGCGAAAGTATTATTATTTCAGTGTGAAAACGAAAATGAGATCCGTCAGGTTCTGACTCCGATGAAAATACAGGCAGTGTCTGTTCCAAAAACGAAGTATCATATGACGTTAGGAGATCTTTTTAGGGAAACAGAGGATGAAGGATATTTTGGTGGTGCTTATCCGAATGGAAGCATGATCGTGATGTGTGATTTCACGGAGAAACAGCTAGATCGCCTTCTGATGGATTTAAGAAACCGTAACGTAAAAATAGACTATAAAATGGTTATGACGGCTACAAACGCCTCCTGGGACGTTCTGCACGTATATTTCGAAGCTCAGCGCGAGAAGATGATGTATGAGATGGCACAAAGGGACCGAAAGCTTTTTTAAATCTTACTTGGTGGCTGAAAATTTTAACCAATGTGTAAATGAAAGAAAAACAGGATTTTTCCTTGGCGAGCGATTGTTAGCCGCAAAGGGAAAATCCTGTTTTTCTTTTTCATAAACTTATTTAATAAAATTAGCTTAATGCTGCAGTGATGATAGCCATGGAGTATACTTCCAGTGCGTTGCATCCTCTGGACAGATCGTTGATCGGTGCATTCAGACCAAGAAGGATCGGACCGTAAGCATCGAATCCACCAAGACGCTGAGCAATTTTGTAACCGATGTTACCAGCGTTGATGTCCGGGAAGATAAATGTGTTTGCATGTCCTGCAACTTTTGAATCTGGGCATTTTGTCTGTGCAACACGCGGAGATACAGCAGCATCAAACTGAAGTTCTCCATCGATAGCCAGATCCGGATTAGCAGCTTTTGCTTTTGCACAAGCGTTACGCATTTTGTCAACATCCTCACCTTTACCGGATCCGAGTGTTGAGTAGCTTAAGAATGCAACTTTCGGATCAATACCGAAAATCTTAGCACACTCAGCTGTCTCAAGTGCGATCTCTACCAGATCATCCTCAGTAGGTTTGATGTTGATTGCGCAGTCACCCATTGCCAGTACTTCGTTGTCGCCTGTAGCAGCCGGACGAACGAGGATGAAACAGGATGATACGATCTTGTTTCCTGGTTTTGTTTTGATGAGCTGAAGAGCCGGACGAACGGTATCAGCTGTGGAATATGTAGCACCACCAAGTAAGCAGTCAGCGATTCCCATTTTTACAAGCATTGTTCCGAAGTAGTTACCATGAGATAATGCTTCGCGACACTGCTCGTCTGTCATTTTACCTTTACGAAGTTCAACCATCTGTGCAACCATCTCATCCATGCGGTCAAAGTTTGCCGGATCGATGATGTCTGCACCGTTGATATTGTAGCCTGCTTCCTCAGCAGCAGCTTTTACTTCATCTACATTACCAACAAGGATTGGTTTTAAGAATGTACCTGCAAGCAGACGGGAAGAAGCTTCCAGAATACGTGCATCAGTTCCCTCTGTGAAGACGATTGTACGAGGGTTTTCTTTTAATTTCTGTATTAATTTGTTGAACATTGGTCTCGTTTACCTCCATTAATAATTTAATATACTCGTCATTTCTATTGTAAACGTTTTGCCCTAAAATGCAAGGAAAATGCTGATTGTTTTGTAGAAAAAAACGAACATTCCGGGATAAATTGGGTAAATGGGTGTTTTTTAGTCTGGCAAGCGTGAATCTCCGGTAATTCAAGTGCCGACGTAGCTCACATAGTTTTGGCAAATCTAATGGGTGTATCAAAGTTCAAAAAGAGAGGTGGTGATCGGTTCTCCCGGCGCAAGAGTCAGTATGTTTGGATCTTCTGTGCCGCAGATCAGATGTTCCAGTGTCGAGATATTTCCCGGAACAGTTTTGCAGTTAAATCCAAGATAAGCGGAAGCTTTTTCTGCATATTGCTTTACCGGTTTTAGGTCATAGCATCCTGTGTCAATGATAGTCAGCGTGTGATATCCTGCGTACATAGTCTGAAAAATCAGATCACGCATTTCAGAATCGTACTGTTTGGATAACAATTCATATTGTTGCAGAATGGCTTCTTTGTCCAGCGTCCATCCACGGGTCAGATAAATGGAATCTGTTTCGGTCTGCTTACGACTGGTTCGCGGTTGTCTGCAGAGCAGTTGATTGATACAGTCGTCAAAATGGGGGATACGTAAAATGGTATGTTTGCTGACAAGTCCGGCGGTTCCGTTGCCACAGAGTCCAAAGGTAAGCAGAATTTCATCCTGATCCTGAAGTTGATCAATGTGGGTTTGCAGAAGCTGATTCAGCTTTTTCGGTGTATTGTGAAGTCCGCGTTCCACCCAGATGACGGGAAGATCAATGTTTGTCTGTTTTAAAATATGATTGACCTCGTCTGCGAGCATAGCGCAGGAGATGAGGGTGCGTTTTTTGTTTTCCATAAAGACCTCCTGTTGTGGGGTTATTATCTGTATCGTATCATAAATGAAATAAATATTATAGTTTTTGTATAAAAAAGCTTGCATTTTGTTTTGGTATCCGTTATAATAGCACTTGCGTTAAAGACGTATGCGCCTTTAGCTCAGCTGGTAGAGCAGTAGACTCTTAATCTATTTGTCCAGGGTTCGAATCCCTGAAGGCGCATTATATGAGGTCATCCATACGGATGACCTTTTTGAATAGGATGACAGGGATTCGGTCTTCGCGAAACGTTATACAAAGCATCTCAGAGCAGATTCTGAGGTGCTTTTCTTAGTATACAGGGAGTTAGAACAGGATATCTTCTGTAAGAAATATAAAAAAATGGTGGGGCAGATATAACTGAAATAATATGTATGTTACATAGATATATAAAATTAGAACTGGGGTGATTAAAAATAGCATGTATACTGAGGGTGAGAAAGAAAGGAAGATATAGATATGACGGAATTATTGATAAAGATGTTTGTGAAAAATAGTAAGGACACGAAGGATGCCAAGGTTCGTCTGGCATATGGTAATCTGGCTGGAATCGTTGGGATTTTGTGCAATGTATTACTGTTTGTTGGAAAATATCTGATCGGAACGATATTTGGTTCTATCGCGATCGCAGCAGATGCGGTGAACAACTTAAGTGATGCATCCAGCAATATTGTCAGTCTGCTTGGATTTAAACTGGGTTCAAAAAAAGCAGATGAGGAGCATCCTTTTGGTCATGCGCGATATGAATATCTGGCAGGGCTGGTAGTCTGCGTTATTATCGTTGCCATCGGATTGTCTTTGGCAAAAGAAAGTATTTTAAAAGTCATTCATCCATCTGAGGTGGATTGTAATCTACTGATGATTGTTGTATTACTTATTTCTATTTGTGTAAAATTGTGGATGAGTATTTTTAACAAGAAAATCGGTATGAGAATCGAATCCGATACACTGATCGCGACGGCGGCAGACAGTCGAAATGATGTGATTTCTACGTCAGCTGTTGTAGTTGCAACTATTTTATGTAAGGTGACAGGGTTAAATATTATTGATGGTATTGCTGGTATCGGTGTGGCAGTATTTATTTTGTATAGCGGTATTGGGTTGATTAAAGAAACGTTAAGTCCTCTGCTTGGAAAAGTTCCGGCAGCAGAATTTGTCAATCATATTACAGAGAAAATACAGTCGTATCCTGGAGTCATCGGTGTGCATGATCTGATGATCCATGATTATGGTCCGGGAAATCTGTTTGCCACGGTGCATGTGGAATTTCCAGCGGAGACACCTGTCATTGAGGCGCATGAAGTCATGGATGAAATTGAGCGTGATTTTCAGGAACAGGAGCATATGATTCTGACAATTCACTATGATCCGATCGTTGAGGAAAATGCGGAAGTGGCAGAAATCAGAGCTTTTGTCAGTAAGGCGGCAAAGGAGCTTGATGAAAGACTTTCTATCCACGAAGTTCGTCTGGTTCCGGGAAATGAATCCAGCAATGTGATTTTTGACTGTGTAAAACCTGCTGGATTTAAAGTCAGCGACAGTGAGATAACATCCTATCTGCAAAAACGTGTGACAGAATGGAATCCACGCTATCGCTGTGTGATCAAAATAGAGCAGAGTTATGTCTGAGTAATCCTTAGTCTATAATTTCAACTTCAATCTGGGTTACAAAGTCATCTGTATTTTTTTCAATAAAACTATTTACCACATCATATTCGATGTACAGATCGCTGGTTCTAAGGTGATGCTCCTTTTTATAATTTCGTATTCGCTCGTAAGTCTCACCAATCGTATTCCAGTGACCGATGTGATAAGCTGTCAGATATTTTCCAGCAGGAAGTATCTGGCAGTTTTTGATTGCAGGTTTCTGTGTCATGAGCAGTGCAACGTTATCATAAGCATCGTAAATGCCGTGCTCCACATTTTTTCCATATTGAAAATAAGCAATATCGTAATCTAGATAAGGATTGTTCTTTTGCAGCTGCGTAATTAATTCATTGAGTTTTTTTGAAAATGACTGTGTGGAAGAAGGATCTGCTTCTTTATAAAGGTAATAATATGGTGGATAGGTATTTATTTCAATCATGGAAAAATCGGTTTGTTCGGCAATTTTTATCTTCTTTCGCTGCTGTTGCATCCATTTTTTCATAGCCTGTAGTTTTTTTATCTGTTGTGTAATCTGACTTTCTCTTTCGAGAAAAATTTGTTGAAAAATTTCCGGGTTTCGTTGAGACATGTAAGTTTGAATTTCCTTTAAAGGCATGTCGAGATCACGCAAGACCAGAATGGTGTTTAGAATCTCAATCTGCTCAATGGAATAGAATCGGTATCCTTTTTCGTTAATATGTTCTGGTTGAAACAGACCGATAGCATCATAGTGAAAAAGTGTATGTTTGGTGATTCCCATCAGTTGAGCCAGTTCTCCGGTAGTCAGATAATCTTTGCGTTCCATATAATTAAATGCTCCTGTTTTGTAAAAAAATATAGTGTAAAAATCTGCTTGACTATAGGGTTACCCTATACTGTATGCTGACATATGTCAAGAAAGAAATGATTAAAAAAGCGCATTTGTAAACTGACATATTATTCTTAGTATCACTGTTTGTGACAGATAGAATCATGATTTAGTAGAAAGTAATTTAGAAAGAAGGTGTTTTTATGAGTATGTCTTTGAATCAAGAGTTTACCCCTTTAAAATTGTTACGATTTGCGGCACCTTCCATCATCATGATGATATTTATGTCAATGTATACGATTATTGATGGAATGTTTGTATCACGTTTTGTAGGAAGTAATGCATTATCAGCAACTAATATTGTGTATCCTGTTGTAAATATTATGATTGCAATTGCAACGATGCTGGCAACCGGTGGAAATGCGATCATCAGTAAATATCTTGGTGAAGAGAAAAAGCAAGAAGCCAAAGAAAGGCTTACCATGTTTGTAGTAATTACATTAATTGTCAGTGGAATAATTATGCTGGTTACACTGTGTTTTTTAAATCAGATTTGTTATATGCTTGGTGCTACCGATGAATTACTGATGTATTGCAGAAATTATCTTATGATTCTTGTAATTTTTACCCCGGCCTGTATGCTGCAGTCATTATTTCAAAGTTATCTGGTAACGGCAGAGCGCCCGACACTTGGGTTGATCCTGATCATATTAGCAGGAATTTTAAATGCAGTGCTGGATTATGTGCTGATCGTGCATTGCCATCTGGGAATCAGCGGTGCCGCACTTGCAACCGGAATCGGACAGTCGATACCGGCAATTGCAGGTTTGCTCTTCTTTTTCACAAATAAAAAGGGACTTTGTTTTACACGGTTTCGGGTGAAGATTGGAGATTTTTTGCATGCATGCTATAATGGCTCTTCCGAAATGGTATCTCAGTTGGCAGCAGCTATTATCACGTTTTTATTTAATTCAGTTATGATGCGGCTGGCCGGTGCAAATGGGGTGGCTGCCATTACGATTATTTTGTATGGAGAATTTTTATTTAATTCATTTCATCTTGGTTTTGCTGTTGGAATTGCTCCGATTGTCGGTTTTCAGTATGGTGCACAAAATAAAGCTCAGCTGAAACGTATCTATAAGACAACTTTTATTTTTATAATTGCATCATCTGTTTTGATCACTGTGGTTGCTGCATTTTTGGCAAAACCAATTGTTTCGATATTTACAAAGGATCCGGGAACATGGAAACTGGCCTCTGTCGGATTTCAGATTTTTGCGATAAATTTCCTGTTCAGTGGAGTTAATATTGCATCTTCTGGATTTTTTACCGCTCTGTCCAATGGAAAAGTATCTGCGCTGATTTCTTTTTGCAGGACATTGCTTTTTACTGTTTTATTTTTACTTGTGCTGCCGCGCGTATGGGGATTGAACGGCGCGTGGATCGCGATTCCTTCATCGGAACTGTGTACATTAGTCCTGTCAGTCTGTATGCATGTGAAATATTTTATAAAAAAGAGTGAAAAAAATTATATTTTGGGATAAAATGTACGTTATGAATGAACGGGAGAAGGAGGACGCCGTAAAATGGCAATCCATGTAAAAAGCGAAATTGGAAAATTGAAAAAAGTAATGCTTCACAGACCAGGGCAGGAGCTTGAGCATCTGGTTCCGGAAGATCTGGAGCGGCTTTTATTTGATGATATTCCATATTTAAAAACAGCAAAAATCGAACATGATATGTTTGCAGAAATCATGCGGGGACAGGGAGTGGAAGTCGTATATCTGGAAGATATGACGGCAGAAGTGTTAAAAAATCCAGAGAAAAAGGAGCAGTTTGTCCGGGAATTTATCGCAGAGGGAGGTGCTTCGGCAACAAAAGTCCGTGACCAGTTGTACGACTATCTGATGAAAATTTCAGATGAAAAGGAACTGGTGTTAAAGACCATGTCTGGAATCCGGGCTTCGGAATTGAATGTAAAAATGAGCTGTCCGTTAGTAAGTCAGGTGAAAAAGGAGAGTCAGTTTTTGCTTGATCCGATTCCGAATCTTTATTTTACGAGAGATCCCTTTGCCTGCATCGGAAACGGTGTCAGTCTGAACCGGATGTATTCCCGAACCAGAAGGAGAGAGACACTTTACGGAAAATATATTTTGAAATATCATCCGGATTTTGCTGGAAAAGTGCCGTTTTATTATGACAGAACCATGGATTTTTCCATTGAAGGCGGAGATATTCTGAACTTGAGTAATAAGGTGATCGCTATCGGAATTTCACAGCGTACCACACCGGAAGCGATTGAACTTCTGGCACAGAATATTTTTGCGTGCGAGACGTCAGAGGTTGAAACAATTATTGCCCTTGATATTCCATCTGTGCGGGCGTTTATGCATCTGGATACGGTATGTACGCAGGTGGATTATGATAAATTTACGATTCATCCGGGAATTATGCAGACATTGCGTATTTTTGAAATCAAGCCGGGAAATCAGAAAGGGCAGCTGAAGGTAACCGAATCTGATGCGATGCTTTCTGATATCCTTGCAAAATATCTGGAACTGGATAAAGTGACATTGATCAAATGCGGTGGCAAAGACAGGATTGCTTCTGAACGTGAACAGTGGAACGATGGTTCTAATACTCTTTGTATTGAGCCGGGAAAAGTTGTCGTATATGATCGAAACTATGTGACAAATGAGATTTTACGTCAGCACGGTATCGAGGTACTGGAAATGGCAAGCTCGGAGTTGTCCAGAGGCCGTGGTGGCCCACGATGTATGAGTATGCCGCTGGAAAGGGAAAATATATAGAAAATAGCAATATAATCATAAAAAGAGTTACACATAAGGAGACGATTTTGTGTGTAACTCTTTTGTCATTAATTGGACAGATAATGTGAAATGAGATCGTTCATGTATTTGTTTGCTTTTTCCTGATTTTGGATGGCGAATTCTTTTATGAAATTTGTGTCGTTGTCAATAATCGCCTGCAATAATTCCCTGTGGTGCTGTACGTAGTTAGGAGAAAAATTATAAGTGAGAATATTATTTACAATAATTCGTTCCTTAAATTCTAGTCGTTTTGTAATCTGAATTAGTTCTGTGTTTCCAGTTGCTTTTATTAAAAGTGAATGAAATTCAACGTTATTATCATATTGCTGAATTGGATCTTTCAGGGTTTTTCCATGATGAAGATTCGCTTCCAGGCGCATAAGAATTGTGCGGGGAATCCGCCCTTTTAAAAAATCAATTGCAGCAGTGCGTAGCCATTCTAACATTTCCAGAGTATCTAAACATTCGTCAAGCTGCAACTCACGAATAATACAGCCGTGAGTAGAATCTGTCGTTGTCAATCCTTCCATTTCGAGTTTTTTTATAGCTTCACGTACAGGGGTACGGCTAATCTGAAACCAGTCTGCAAGTTCTTCTTCTTTTAAACGAAATCCTGGCGTAAGAATACCGGTAGCGATTGCTTCTTTAAATGTGCAGTACACCATATCACTTACCTGTTTTTTTTCTCCAAGTTTATCTCGTATTTTAAGTAACTGTTCTTTCATATGAAGGCCTCCTCCTGATGTAAACACTCTATGATAAAAGTATAAAAAAAACAGGAGAAAAGTCAATGTATTTACAGATATGTATATATCTGTATACAGGCGTATACATTTATGTACAAATATATAAAAATGCATTACTTGAAAGAAGAAATTGCGTTGTTATACTGGAATTAGAAAGAAGGGGGAAATGATAAAAAATGAAAGAAAAACTGTTAAGTATGATTACGGAAAATAAGAAACTTGCATCTGGAATTTTCAGTATGAAAATTCAGGCACAGGGATTGACTGTTAAAGCCAGACCGGGACAGTTTGTGATTTTATATTGTAAGGATGAAAGCCGAAAACTTGGTAGACCATTAAGTATTTGTGAAATTGATCATGATAAACAGGAACTGAGAATTGTATATCGTGTGGTTGGAAAGGGAACAGAAGAGTTTTCTAAATTGAACGTTGGAGACCAGATTCCTGTATTGGGACCATTGGGTAATGGATATGATATTCACGCAGAGCATGTTTTGCTGGTTGCGGGCGGAATTGGAATACCACCTATGCTGGAGCTTGCAAAGAGCATATCAGGAGAAAAAACGATTGTATTGGGATATCGTAATAATGAATTATTTTTGAAAGAGGATTTTGAAAGATATGGAAACGTTTATATTGCCACCGATGATGGATCTGCAGGAATAAAAGGAAATGTAGTTGATGTAATAAAATATTACGGAATAGATACAGATATCATATGTGCCTGTGGTCCGACACCAATGTTACGGGCACTTGCAAATTATACGGATGAGCAGGATATAGAAGCAAAATTTTCGATGGAAGCACATATGGCATGCGGAATAGGTGTTTGTCTCGGATGTGCGATACCAATCAGAGATGAACAGGGATTTGTATATAAACGTGTATGTAAAGATGGTCCGGTATTTGACAGTAAGGAGATTATGTTTGATGAAATGTAAAGAGATAAAAATTGGACAATTAAAATTTGCAAATCCGGTATTTGGAGCATCCGGATGTGTCGGACATGGTTATGAACTTCAAGATTATACGGATATCAGCAGAGTTGGTGCATTGTCCATGAAAACAGTAACTTATGATCCGAGAATAGGAAATAAACCTCCACGCATCTGTGAAGTGCCGAATGGAATGATGACATCCATTGGACTTCAGAATCCGGGAGCAAAAAAATACATTGAGGAATATCTGCCTGAAATAAAAAAGGCGATGAGACCGGATCAAATTATCATCAGTGTCGGTGGAAATGATACTGAGGACTATTTGAGAACGGTAGATATGTTTCTGGAAACATGTACGGAAGATGATATTGCAGCAATTGAACTTAATGGTGCGTGTCCGAATGTAAAACATGGAGGTGGTGTCATGAGTGCTTCGGCAGATGCAATGTATGAATTGATTAAAGTAGTAAAAAAACATACAGATATTCCTTTGATTGGAAAAATGAATACAAATTTTCAAAATTTTTGTGATGTTGCGAAAGGAATTGAAGCAGCAGGGGCAGAAGCTGTGTATCTTGTAAGTACACCGATGGGATTACGGATCGATATTAAAAGACGTAAACCAATGATTGGAAATGTAGTAGCACCGGTAAACGGTCCGGCAGTTTTTCCGCAGTCTGTATTGAAGACATGGAATGTATATAAAAGTGTTAATATTCCGGTGATTGCCAGTGGTGGTATTTATACAGCAGAAGATGCAGTTGAGATAATGATGGCAGGAGCTGCTGCTGTTGGAATTGGAAGTGCACAGTTTATCAATCCAAATGCCATGAATGAAATACTGGCAGGACTGGTTCAGTTTTGCGATGATAACGACATTGATTCGTTTGCAGAATTGACAGGTTCTGCACAGATATAAAAGAAGTATTTTTCTGTATACAGTAAAAAGCATTAAGAAACAGATGTATATGTACAAATAAGAAAATATGAGAAAAAGTTGTTATATAATAGCAGTATAAACCAGTTAGAAAGTTGCGCAACGATAACTGATAAAGTTTTAAAATATTTACATAAGGAGAAGGTAAAATGGAAAAACAGTCTAATATGAAAATCGCTTTATCCAGACTAGGTCCTGGATTCATTATTGCAGCAACAACGATCGGTGCCGGTTCCATTGTTTCATTTACAAACAGTGGTGCAAATTTCGGCTTTAATTTATTGTGGTGGCTTATTATTTTAGCTGTTTCACTTTATGCATTCAATTTTGCAATGAAAAAGTATACAGCAGTTACAGGGGACACCATCATGGATGGAATTGCAAAACACTATGGTCGTGGATGGGCAATTATTTGTGCGCTGGCAGCTTTTGCCGGTCAGGTCATTTATGGAATTGGTAACTTTATCGCAGTAAGTCTTGGTGTAACGATGTTATTTCCGAATTGCCCATTTAAAGTTGGTGGATTGATTGGATTAGCAGCTTGCATTTTAATGTATATTGCAAAGAATATATACAAAAAAGTGGAACTTGTTACAAAAGCATGCTCTATCATCATGGTAGTTATTTTTGTTATTTCTGTTATTGTTACAGGAGCTACAGCCGGTACAGCAAATGTAGTAAGTATGAATCCGGTAGGAATGCCGGGTGGAAGTTTCCTTGTAATGCTGGCATTGATGGGAACAACCTGTAATTTATCTACACAGGCATGGGCCTGCAACCTTGCAAAGCAGAAGGGTTATTCTACAGATGATATTAAAAATAACGGATTAAAACTTGATACGATCAGCCAGATTGTGGTTGTCATTGGTGTATCAGCCTGCTGTCTGTTAATTGGAGCAATGTTATTACCGGGTTCACCGATTACAAATGGTGGTGAATTAGTAGGTGCGCTTGCTGGGTTACTTGGTGTATGGATTCGTCCGGTATTTGGAATTGGCTTTGTGGCAGCAGCATGGTCTTCACAGATTATGGCACCACAGATTGGTGTAGATCTTTTGTTTGATGCAGTTGGTTCTGACAGACAGAATGTTCGTTTAGAAAGTGCAGTTAACATTATTATGTTAGTTTTTGCAGCAGTTGTTGCTTGTGTTGTTGGAGGTATTCCGGCACAGCTTCTTACCGTTGCACAGGTAGGTGGAATTATTTGTACACCGCTTCTTGGAATATTTACAATTTTACTGGTTAATAAAAAAGAAGATATGGGAGAGTACAAAATTAAAAATTCCTATACGGTTTTATTAGTGGTTTTATATATTGTTCAGGTGGCTGTTATTGTAAATAACGTAATCCGTCTGATTACACATTAATGTTAACAGATAAAATATAGGAATCACAGAGAGGTATAAAAATGTACGATTTAGTAATTAAAAACGGTCTGGTATATCAGGATAAGAATTTTTATCCGCTGACCGTTTGTGTAAAAGGAGAAAAGATTGCGGCACTGATGGCGCCGGATGCTGAAGTAGAAGCAGTAGAAGTATTAGATGCAAAAGGAAAACATATTTTACCAGGATTCATTGATCCGCATTGCCATATGAGAGATCCGGGACTGACACAGAAAGAAGATTTTTATACAGGAACCTGTGCAGCAGCGCATTCCGGAATCACCATGATCATGCCGCAGCCAAATACAAAACCGGTTCCATCCACACTGGATGCTTATATGGAGCAGGTAAATGCAGGAAAAGAAAAAGCAGTCGTAGATTTTAATCCGATCGGAAGTCCGCTTGGATCAGCAGAAGATGTAGAGCAGATTGCAAATGCCGGAACGATGTGGTTTAAGATTTTTGAAAAAGTAGCTACATATCCTTACAATACGACAGCGGGTACACTGGATACACACAAGATTTTTGAAGCGTTCCAGAACTGTGCGGCAAACGGAAAATACTGCAGTGTGCATCCGTTTGATAAATATTTCTTTGATGCAGCAGTAGAAAAAGTAAAAGCGGAAGGAAAAGAGGTCACACTTCGCAATGTACGTCATCTCTGGTATAGCGATGAGGAAATGACAGGAGCTGCTTATCAGTTATCTTATTATGCAAAGAAAGCCGGATTAAACTGGTATGCAATGCATTGCTGGATGCCTGGCTACATTGATCTTGTTCGTATGCTGAAAGCAAGAGGCGAGATGAAGATTGTTTCTTCCTGTGAGTATATGCCGGCCATTAATGCATCCGATGAAATCTGGGATATTGAAAACCAGAAGTTTATTTACATCAATCATGATGCTGCACCGGATCTTGATAAAATTTGGGAGGGTATCCAGGATGGAACCATTGATATGATGGGATCGGATCACGCACCGTGCAAACCGGAAGAGTACAATCCGGATGATGCATTACATACAAGTGCAGGATTTGCAATGCTGGATTATTATGGACATCTGCTTGTAAGTCATGTAAATGAGGGACATTATTCTCTGCAGAGACTTGTTGAAATCACATCTGAAAACTGTGCAAAAACCTTTGGATTATATCCGAGAAAAGGTTCTAATATTGTAGGTACAGATGCAGATTTTACCATTATAGATATGAATGAGGAATGGGAGATCACAAAAGAAGATAAAGTATATACCAAGACTCAGACAATTCCATATGTTGGCCGTAAAATGCATGGAAAAGTAACACAGACAATCGTACGTGGCCGTATCGTTATGAGCGATGGCGTTGTAGACTGTGAACCGGGATATGGTAAATATATTATGGTAGAGTAAATAAATACATGCCGCAGGCTGCGTCAGAAGGAGGGAGTACCCGCTGATTAAATCTGCGGCATTTGCTTTACAGAAATAGAAAAGGACTGGAATAAAATGAGAAAAATTTTACCTGAAATAGAACAGATATTATCAGAAAAAGGATTGTTCAGCCGTTGGCTTAAGGTGGAAAAAGCGCTTGCCAATGCGCAGGCGGCACTGGATATCATTCCACAGAAGGCAGCAGATGATATAAGCAGAAATGCAAAAACAGAATGTCTGGAACTGGAAAAATATCATGAAATCTATGAAAAAACAGGGCATCCTATGGTATCCCTACTCCGCCTGCTGGAGAAAGCTGCCGGAGAAGAAAGCGGACAGTACATCCATCTGGGAGCTACGACCCAGGATATTATAGATACCGGTATGGTACTTGCTCTGAAAGAAATGTTTGACAAAGCGGAAGAAAAGCTTTGCAGTATCATTACATCAGTTTGTAATCTGGCAGAGAACTACGCAGACACACCGATGATGGGACGGACACATAATATTCAGGCATTGCCAATCACATTTGGATATAAAGCAGCTGTCTGGGGTGGTGAGCTTGGACGCTGCCTGGACAGAGTACGTGAGAGCAAAGAGAGAGTTCTTGCATTACAGCTGTCCGGAGCGGTAGGATCTATGGTTTCTTTTGGAGAAAACGGAGAAAAGATCCAGGAACTAATGGCAGAAGAACTGGAACTTTCAACACCGGATATCTGCTGGCACGCATGTCGTGACCGTTATGTGGAATTTGGTAACGACATGGCTTATATCGGCGGTGCACTGGCCAGAATCGCCGATGAGGTATATCTGCTGATGGGTACAGAATTTGGTGAGTTATCCGAATACTGGGGCGAGGGCCGTGTCGGATCTTCCACTATGCCGCATAAAGTAAATCCGACCAGTACACAGCACATGAAAGCGAAAGCAACACATCTTCGTTATCATGCAGCACAGATCGCAGAACTGGCACTGGTAGATCATGAACGCAACATGCAGCATTTTATCGGGGAGAGAAAACTGATGGAGGAAATCTGTCTGTATGCGGCAGAACTTCTGGACAGAGGCGATGAACTTTTAGAGACCTTAGTTGTAAATAGCGAAAAAATGAAAGAAAATATTGATCTGCTCGGCGGGCTGACACAGTCTGAACATGTCATGCTGGCTCTGGGTAAAAAAATCGGAAAACAGCATGCACATCACATTGTAAATGAGATTGCGGTTCGTTCTTTCAAAGAAAATCTGAATTTCGAGCAGGAACTCTGTAAGGATGAGAGAGTAAATTGTGTTCTTGTACCGGCTGAAATTCATGAATTGCTGGATCCGATGCAGTACATCGGAAAATGCCCGCAGATGGCACGAAAAGAAGCTGAAATATTACGGAAAAAATTATAATGTTTATCAGTTAAAAGGAGCAGAAAAAATGGATATCAATGAAATTGCATTAAAGAAACATTATGAATTGAATGGTAAAATAGAGGTTGTATCCCGCGCTGCATTAAAAACAAGAGATGATCTTTCTGTACTTTATACACCTGGTGTAGCGGCACCGTGTCTGGAGATTCAGAAAGATATCAATAAAAGCTATGAGTTGACAAGAAGAAATAATCTGGTGGCTGTTGTGACTGACGGTACAGCAGTCCTGGGACTTGGAGATATCGGACCGGAAGCCGGAATGCCGGTTATGGAAGGAAAATGTCTGCTGTTTAAAGAATTAGGTGATGTAGATGCATTTCCACTTTGTATACAGTCCAGAGATGTCGATACGATTGTTGAGACAGTAGCACAGATTGCGGGCAGTTTTGGAGGAATTAATCTGGAAGATATTTCAGCACCGCGTTGCTTTGAAATTGAAGAAAAATTAAAAGACAGACTGGATATTCCGGTATTTCACGATGATCAGCATGGAACAGCTGTTATTGTTCTAGCTGGAATCATCAATGCATTAAAACTTACCGGAAAGAAAAAAGAACAGTGTAAAGTGGTCGTTAACGGAGCAGGTGCAGCGGGGATTGCAATCACAAAACTTTTATTAAATTATGGTTTTGAAAATATCATTATGTGTGACATTCACGGTATGCTGGCTCGAGATGATGAAACCTTAAACTGGGCACAGGCAGAGATGGCCCATCGTACCAACCATGAAGTACAGCATGGAACACTGGCCGATGCTTTAGTTGGAGCTGATATTTTCGTAGGAGTTTCAGCACCAAATATCATCACGGAAGAAATGGTACGCACCATGAATAAGGATTCTATCTTTTTTGCAATGGCAAATCCGACCCCTGAGATCATGCCGAATCTGGCAAGGAAAGCCGGTGCAGCTGTTGTAGGAACAGGAAGAAGTGATTTTCCAAATCAGATCAATAACGTTATGGCATTTCCGGGTATTTTCCGTGGAGCACTGGATGTCAGAGCCCGTGAAATCAACGAAGAAATGAAGATGGCAGCAGCTCTTGCGATTGCAGGAACACTTCCGGATGAAGAACTCTGTGCAGACAAGATCGTGACGGATGCCTTAGATCCGAATATTTTTAAAAATGTATCAGAGGCAGTAAAAGAAGCTGCGATCCGAACAGGAGTAGCCCGTATTTAAGGGATATTTATTAGCATATTTTCTAAATGTTATACAAAAATAATAACTGGAAAACCATTCACATTTCTTTTTGTTTGAGCTATGATAATAAATAGCACAAAGAAAGCATGATAAATGTGAATGGTTTTCTTTTTAGTTACGAGGAGTAAAAAAATGATCAGAGAAATTAATGTAAAAGAATTAACCGAGAACATCAGTGAGATGTGTATACAGGCAAATCACTACCTGTCACCGGATATGGATGTGTGCATGAAGCAGGCTGTCGAGACAGAAAAATCCGAGCTTGGAAAAAAAATCCTGAATCAGCTTCAGGAGAATCTGGAAATTGCGGACAAAGAGATGATTCCAATCTGTCAGGATACGGGAATGGCAGTTATTTTCATGGAAATCGGCCAGGATGTACATTTTGTGGGCGGCGATTTTGAGGAAGCGGTCAATGAAGGTGTCCGCCGTGGTTATGTGGACGGCTATCTGAGAAAATCCGTGGTAAAAGATCCGCTGATCCGTGAAAATACAAAAGATAATACACCGGCAGTTCTGCATACAAAAATTGTTCCGGGAGATAAAGTAAGAATAACTCTCGCACCGAAAGGATTCGGAAGTGAGAACATGAGTCGTATTTTTATGCTGAAACCGGCAGATGGCATTGAAGGTGTAAAAAATGCAATTCTGACAGCAGTCAGAGATGCAGGACCGAATGCCTGTCCGCCAATGGTTGTGGGCGTTGGTATCGGTGGAACTTTTGAAAAATGTGCTCTGCTTGCAAAACAGGCTCTGACCAGACCGGTTAATGAACATTCCGATATTCCATATGTCAAAGAAATGGAAGAAGAGATGTTGACAAAAATCAATCATCTTGGCATCGGACCGGGTGGACTCGGAGGTACAACCACAGCACTGGCAGTAAATATCAATACTTATCCGACACATATCGCAGGACTTCCTGTGGCAATCAATATCTGCTGTCATGTCAACAGACATGCGGTAAGAGAACTGTAGGACAGGAGGAAATTATCATGGATAAACATATACATACACCGATCACAGAAGAAATTACCGCTGACTTAAAAGCAGGCGATTACGTTTATATCACAGGTACACTTTACGTGGCCAGAGATGCGGCACACAAACGTATGATGGAAGTACTGGATGAAGGAAAAGAACTTCCAATCGACATCAAAGATTGCACGATTTATTACATGGGACCGTCCCCGGCCAGAGAAGGACGACCGATCGGTTCCGCAGGTCCGACGACCGCAAGCCGTATGGACAAATACGCTCCGCGTTTACTGGATCTTGGCGAAAAAGCCATGATCGGAAAAGGAAAACGTACCAAAGAGGTCATTGATGCAGTTGTTCGAAACAAAGCAGTTTACTTTGCAGCTATCGGCGGAGCAGGCGCATTGCTTTCAAAATGCATCAAAAAATCCGAGATTGTATGCTACGAGGACCTTGGTGCAGAGGCAATCCGCAAGATTGAAGTCGAGGATTTCCCGGTTATTGTAGTCGTAGACTCCGAGGGAAATAATCTGTATGAAACTGCAATAAAGGAATTTGCTGTGGAAGATTAAATGTCTTTCTGTTTGAGCTGAGAGTATCAATTTGTTGTCCACTGCATATAGCGTCGGGAGTCATTACTCATTTGAAAAAAATATTCTGAAGAAAGAATGTGTGAAATATTGAAGAAAATAGGAATTATTTCAGATACACATAACCTGCTTCGACCGGAAGTTCTGGAAATATTAAAATCCTGTGACTGCATTGTACATGCAGGTGATGTAACAAAAGAATCTGTGCTGGATCAGATCAGGTTTCTTGGAAATCTGTATGTTGTCCGTGGCAATAATGACGGTGACTGGGCGAAAAATATTGCCGGAGTGCTGAAATTCGAAATAGATGGTATTCATTTTGTTATGGCACATGAGCGAAGACATCTGATCAATCAGACAGAAGGGGCGGATGTGGTCATTTTTGGTCATACGCACAAGTATTTTCAGGAACAGGTAGAAAAGACGCTCTGGTTGAATCCGGGAAGCTGTGGATATCCACGTTTTGGTGGGGCGGTAACAATGGCCGTCATAGAAATAGACCACGGAACATATCATGTCAGAAAAATTGACCTTTAAGAAGATAGGAGTGAAAATCATGGGAATTCCGGAAATGCTGGATGAATTAAAACAAAAAGCGTGGCATGATGATACACTGCGGCAGGAATTACTTGCGACCAGAAAAGATGAACAGCCGTTGACCGCATTTTGCAGAAAATGTCAGGAATACGGATATCCGGTCTATGAGATGGAGCTTGTCCTGGCAGGAGAGGAATTTTATGCAACCATGAAACGCAGTACAAATGGTGGCGGAGAAAACTCTCCGATGCTGGAAGGTGAAGATGATTTTTATGAATTGTTTTTTGCCGGATTGTAAATGCTGAAAATGAAATATTATAAAGACAAAATCGGAGAATCGTTCTTCAAACGCTAAACGTTCATTACCCTCACTTAATCGCTTATTGAGGAAAGATTCTCCGATTTTGTCATTTCAGTTATGTATATTGATATGTCAGCTACTTCATAATTAGAGCCCTTTTCTGTCTGTTTCTTCCTTAACACAAATGAAGAAAAATAGAAAAACGTGAAAAATAGCAGGAAAATATGCAGAAAAACGTGATATAACACAAGATATATGACAAAAAACGTGAATGTTTGATGAAAACGTTATCTGATGAGCAGATAACAAAGTCATAAAAACTTAAGAAATTCCTACAAGTTTTATATACTTTTATACTTTAGAATAAAAACATCTTAATTATGTTGAAATTATACATATATGATATCAACATCAGGTGAAAATCGACAGTATAAGAAAAACAACAGGGAGGACGAATTGTGAAAAAAAAATTCAAACACAAAAAACTGGTGATCGTGCTGGCCATTATCATTGTAGCGATTATCGTGCTGGTGGGCGTGGCAAAACGAAAACTGACCAGCGTATCAGAGGCAACCAATATTGTGCAGCTTCAGAAAGTAGATAAACGGGATCTGTCCGATTTTATCTCTCTGACAGGAACGGTAAGTGGTGAAACGAAGATCAATTATTCTTCTACAGCTGCGACTGAGATCAAAACTGTAAATGTTCAGGTGGGAGATGTTGTAAAAGAAGGCGATGTGATCGCAACTCTGGATAAAGATTCGATTCAGAAACAGATTGATGTACTGGAAAAATCCCTGTCAAATGCAGCTGCATTAAAACAGAATGAAACGAATCAGAATCAGCGTGCCCTTGAGCGTGCCAAAGAAGATCAGAAAAATCAATTAGCACAGGCAAATGACAGTATCAACAGTGCAGAAGCTGCGTATACAGCAGCACAAAATACTGTAAATTCATTAAATAACCAGATGAAATCTGTATCAGATCAAATAAATGCGGCATCCGATGAAGATACTAAAGCAGCACTTCAGGAAAAACTTTCTGATCTTCAGGATCAGCTTTCCAGTGCAAAAAGTGATCTTACATCTGCAGACAGTGCCCGCAAAGAAGCAAAAAACAATTATACGAGCGTAAAATCCTCCACCGATGATGCGATTTATTCTGCTCAGAGCAGTATTGAATCTGCAAAATATAATCAGACCGATGACAGTGATACACAGACACAACTGGATCAGTTGAGAAAACAACTGGACGATTGTACGATCACAAGTAAAAGTGCAGGTATTGTTACTGCAGTCAATGTGTCTGTCGGTGATGTAAATACAGCAAATGCTACGTTAGTAACAGTAGAAAATAATACTGACATGATCGTGAATGCAAGTGTAACAGAAAAGGATATTCTGAAACTGCAGGAAGGTATGAAAGCGATCATTACTTCTGATGCGTTGGATGATCAGGAAATCAGTGGCGAGATCATCAAAGTGGTAAAAGTATATAATGCTTCCCAGCCGACGACGGAACAAACCGGACAGGAGACTTCCGGGGCAGCCAATACCGGCGGATTTTCGGTACAGATTAAATTAGAGCCGTGTGATCTGATTAGTGGTATGAGTGCAAAGGCAAAAATCGTTCTGACAGATCGTGAAAATGTGCTGTCCGTACCGTATGATCTGGTGAAGCAGGATGAGGATGGAAAAAATTACGTCCTCTGTGCAGAAGAAAATAAAGATGGTACTTATACAGCTGTAAAGAAAAATATCACAATTGGTGATGAGATTAATTATTATACAGAAGTGACCGGTGGCGATCTGAAAGCAGGAGATTACATTATCATGGATTACTCTATATCCGAAGGAGATACTTTCCAGGGAGAAAGAGGAAGTGATGTAAGTGAAACTGAAGATGGCGGTTCTACAGGCGTGAGTTCCGAAGTAACTGCGGATTAATCATGGAGGTTTTTATACATGTCAAATGAAACTATGATCCGCATGGAACAGATCGTGAAGACATATTACATTGGCCAGCCAAATGAATTGGAGATTTTGCACGGAATCAATCTTGATGTCAAAAGAGGGGAATTTGTTTCTATTGTAGGAGAATCCGGTTCCGGAAAAAGTACGCTGATGAATATTATGGGTATTCTGGATCGTCAGACTTCCGGAAACTATTTTCTGGAAGGCGAGGATGTCAACAGCATGGATGATACCGTACGAAGTGTCATGCGGAATAAAAAAATAGGGTTTGTATTTCAGAATTTTAATCTGATTCCGAGAGCAAATGCGTTAAAAAATGTAACGTTGCCTTTGATGTACAGTGAACACCGTCCAAAAAATGCAAAAGAAATCGGTATGCAGATGTTAGAACTGGTGGGAATGGCAGACCGTGCCACGCACCGTCCAAATGAGTTGTCCGGCGGACAGAAGCAGAGGATTGCCATTGCCCGGGCGATGATCAATGATCCATCGATCATTCTGGCAGATGAACCGACCGGTGCGCTGGATTCCCAGACCGGTCATATGATCATGGATATTTTCCACAAACTTCATGAGGAACAGGGAAAAACAGTTGTACTGATCACGCATTCAAAGGAATTGGCTGCAGAGACCGAGCGAATTGTCACATTAAATGATGGTATGATCGTATCTGACAGCAGAAAAACAGAAAAAGGCTGTGATTTGTCAGAGCATCACAAGATGAATGATGGGGGCAATAAGCCAGAAATCGGAGAGGAGGGAATGACATGCTGATAGAGAATATCAAAGAAGCCTTTCAGAACCTTCTTTCCAATAAAATGCGTTCCCTGCTGACTATGCTTGGAATCATCATCGGTATTTCTGCGGTTATCACGATCACGACCATCGGAACATCCATCAAATCAACGTTGAATGCTACATTAAACTCCCTTGGTGGAAACAGTATCAGCGCCAGTGTGGATGCTATTTATCCGGAGGATGATGCGGACTGGTCAAACTGGGAATATCCGAAGATGACAGCGGATGATTATATTACACAGGATATGTTGGATGAATTACAGGAAACCTATCCGGACGAGATTGCAGGCTTTGGTATTTCTGCTTATCTTGGCAGTGGTCAGATTTACAAAAACAGTGATAAATATGCGAATGTGGACGCAACAGGAACGACAAAAGAAGAACTGGAGTACATGAAAATTAATATTCTTCGTGGACGTAATCTGACAAAGCAGGATATGAAAAAGGAGAAACGTGTATGCGTTGTATCCGATACGATGGCATCCTATTATTTCGGAAGTGAAGATCCTATCGGACAGCAGATTATTTACAGTGGAAGTGATGGTTATTCTTATGAATTTACAGTAGTAGGTGTGTATGAATATAATGCTGCTATTTTTGGTAAGCAAGATACGACGATTCCGGAAAAAGACCGCAGCACTACCATGTATATTCCCGCCACAACTGCAAATAAATTAAATCATAGTGAAGCGACCAATGGATATACGTATATAAGTGTCCTTTTAAAAACAGGCGCGGATCAAAATCAGGCAGAAACAGATATTCAGAGCTTTTTTGCAGACAAATATGCGAAAAATGAAAAATGGCAGGTCACAACATACAATATGTCTTCGGATATGGGCATTATTAATACGGTCATTAATGTAGTAACTGTGGCCATTTCCTTTATTGCAGCAATTTCCCTGATCGTTGGTGGAGTTGGTGTTATGAATATCATGCTGGTGTCTATCACTGAAAGAACAAAGGAAATCGGTATCCGTAAAGCGCTGGGTGCTAAAAATAAGGCCATCAAGCAGCAATTTCTGATCGAATCTGTGGTACTTTGCCTAGTTGGTGGAATCATTGGAATTCTGATTGGAATCCTGTTTGGATTTATTCTCGGAAAAGTGGCGATGCTTGTCATCAACAGCTATTACAGCGATTATGCAGGTTATATTATCATGAATGTACATCCGTCTGTATTAGCAATTATCCTTTCTGTATGTTTCTCAATGCTGATCGGTGTGTTCTTCGGATCTTATCCGGCGAAGAAAGCAGCAAAAATGGAAGTAATTGATGCACTGAGATATGAGTAAATTTTTCGTTTTTTTAAAATTAATATAGGACGTACGAAATCGGGTCATCTTGTCCCGGCGGCTAACAATCGCCTGCCAGGAAAAGATGACCCGATTTCTG
>NZ_CAKRAS010000049.1 GCF_934295145.1 uncultured Eubacterium sp.
TCTATCAACGTCAGCATTTATGCCACTTTCTTTTGTTACAAAACTATTTTTTATAAAGTAGATTATTTTTCTATTCCAGCAGCATGTCCTCACTGCTGTTTGCATGACCCGTACTAAGACTTCCATCATGACCGGTATTCATCGCCTGAAGCATATCAAGAGCCTCCGCACCACGCACCTCACCCACAATAATGCGATCTGGTCTCATCCGCAGTGCCGTACGAATCAGATCACGGATTTCAATAGGCACCGTTCCCTGACCATTTGCCATACGTACCTCCAGCCGCACCAGATTTTCAATTCCATTCAGCTGTAATTCGGCGGAGTCCTCAATGGTAACGACCCGTTCCCCAGCCGGAATATGCTCTGACAATGCATTCAGAAATGTAGTTTTACCAGAGCCGGTTCCACCGGATATAAAAATGTTGTACCCGGCTTCTACGAAAACTGCCAGCACATCTGCCGCCTCTTCTGAAATGGATTCCAGACCCGTCAGCTCTTCCAACGTCATCACGGAATCTGAAAATTTTCGAATGGAAATACAGGAACCATCTAACGCCACCGGCTGTAGCACGACATTTACCCTGGAGCCATCCGGCAGTCTGGTATCCAGTATTGGCTGCGCCTCATTGACCACCCGGTTCGCCTTTCCCGCAATCTGCTGAATGATATCTGCCAGCCGTTCTGCGGTCAGGTGTCCTTTTTCCCAGCGATATAACACACCGGATTTTTCATAAAAAATATGTTCCGGTCCGTTCACCATAATTTCCGTCACCTCCGGGTCATCCAGTAACTCCTGCAAAATATCCAGCTTTCGAAGAGAATTAAAAATCTGCTCTTCATACTGTTCCCGCTCCGCCAGCGACATCAGCTTTTCCCTGCCAAAATTTCGCACCTCCACCTGGATTTTCTCCCTTAATTCCCCATCGGATATCTCCCGTGACACATCAATTTTCTCCAAAATCTGTTTCCGCAGATCCTGCCAGATCATCTCCATACTTATTCTCCTTCTCTCTATGCAGTTGTGCTGCCTGTTTTCCCACCTCTGTTTCCATCCACTCATACAAAAGCTGACTTCCCGTCGTATCAGCCCGAAGCTTCCGAACTGAAATTTTCTCTATATGCACAGGCCTGTCCCCCACGCATTTTTTTATAAACATCCTTCGTTCTTCCAGCGCACATTCCTCTATGACACCCTCTTCTGACAACAGAAAAATGCGATCTGCAGCCAGAAAAATCTGTTCACACCCTCGTACCATTGTTCCCAGCGCAAGCACTGCCAGCGTCTCTTTCCGATTTAGAATACAATGCAGCAACCGTCTGACATCCACCTCATCCATCTCATGAAGCACCTGCGGATTTCTCGTCGGGCAAATATAATCCAGTCTGTCCGTTCGCCCGACATATCCCCCCAGATATAAATCTTCTTGCCTCCGCAATGCCAGGATGAGGTCGCTTAAATCGGACTCATTCTCCTGTAAATGCAGTAATTGTGCAATTCCACTGCACTCCGCCAGTTCCAGATACAGTACCGGTATTTCCCTTGACCACATCCATGCGCACAATGCCGCAAATGCACTGAGCTGTCCCACATTTCCTGCTCCGGTAAATACATACATTTTTGACTTCTTATTTTCCGGGTTGCCTGCCATTTTCCTGCCACGCAGTACACACCGCGATACAATTTTGCGATACAAAGTATCCCTGCTCTGGTAAGGATGTATATGTGTCTCATCCTCCGCCTCTTCCTCGCTGAAAATAATGCTTCGCTCAGCCTGCTCTGCCATTTCTGCAACAAATGCTTCCGTACCAATTACCGCATCCCAGCGTCGTTTTTTTTCGTTTTTCTTCCTTTCATCGGAAATGATACCTTCCGGCTTCCCACTTTTTGTTTCGGAACTTTCCGGACTCTCTGCCAGTTCCACTCGCATTCCATTATCCAGGCGTTCATTCAGATACAGCGCCAGTTTTTGCATATATGTCTTGTCCAGACCACCAATTAAAATGGTATGACCCTGCACACTTTCACCCCCAAAACTACGATATATCCCAAAAGAATTGCCATTGAAAAATGAAACCGGTGTCCGGGACGGTTTCTCTCGGGATAGGGTATGATCTCCTTGCTTCTCACGATCATTTGAAAATATTGAATACAGTTTTGCATACTTTCACAAAACTGTCTCTGATTCAGCAATCTGCCGAATGAGAATCCTGCTGCCAGCAGGAAAGAAATACAGATACAATAGATTGCAACCTGACCACCATTCAGGCAGCCGATCACACTAAATAATTTTACGTCTCCGGCTCCAAGTCCGTGCATCCGAAACGGAATCCAGCATATACATACAGGAAGTAACAGTCCCATCAGGAAATCCTTACAGCCATTCTCACAGATTCCTGGAATCCTCAACAAAATCCCAACCAGTAATCCTGAAAACAACAACTTATTTTTAATCTTCCCGGACGCAGCATCCATCGCCGCAGCACATAATAGTAACACCGCAGTTACACTGATCTGAAGTAACTCCACATGTGTTCCACCTCCTTTGTGAGACCGATTATAGGGGCTTTTTTTCCTACTGTCTACCCCCTTTTTTCTGCCCAATTTTGCCCTTGTGCAATTTCACAACACTTGCAGCAACATAATGCCGTAAAGTGCCGCCATTCCGCTAAAACCAAGGGTTCCGTATGTCAAAACACTGATGAGATTAACCCCGATGGCCACATTCAGACCATGTCCTGCAAAGAACGCATTCAGAAAGTGGGTACATATAAAACAGACCACCACGCGAGCCGCGAAATTCAAGAGAATTTCAGCATTTTTCTTCAAAATTCCGATCAGGATCACCAGCAGACATACCCCGGAAATAACTGCAAGCCCATACATTTTTTCCATGCCGCTTCCTCACAGATTCTTTTGTTGTAATATATTATTTTTGTGGAATTTTATGCTATTTTTCGTATAGATTTCCGGGTATATGCTTATACTGTAGCATAGATTTTTTATCTGATTTTTGTTACAGGAGGTGACAAACTTGTCAAATTTCTTTTTTCATCCGAAGTCACAGACTATGTCCCAGCTCCTTGCCGCTGCCATAGATCATACAAAACTGGAGATTGATACCGCATACCGCAACTTTGAGCATGCGCTGGAACCGGATCTCATCGACTGCTATATTTATCAGCTGCAGTCCGCGCAGATGCGCTACCAATTTTTGCTGAACTGCGCAAAAAAAGATGCCAATACGCACATCAAAAGATAATGTTTGATAGGAAATTCATTGTAATTCCCTATCAAAAAAGCCCCATTCGCGGATGTTTTGCAGCACATGCAAAACGCTCCCGAACAGGGCTTTTCTTTCATATTTTTTTAACTTTCATCCAGATTTTTACTAACCTGACTATCTTTTATCACTCACCACTTGCAGAAGTGTGAGTCTTCTCGACTGAGATAACCCCTTACTGGATCGTCAGCGGCTCCTGCGTCTGGCTCTGTCCCAGTCTCCACACATCCAGCAGATCTTTTCCGATCACCACGCCTTTATTTGTATCAGCACACTGGATCGCTGCTGCCATATCCGGTGTCGCCATCAGCACTTTTCCCTTTGCATAGACATAATATGCACTGGTAGCGTTCAGGTTCTTCATCTCCAGAATATTGGACTCCTCATTTATGATCAGCTTTGGAACTACCTGCGTCACATTGGAAGATGTTGCCTCACTCAGTAGGTTCAGGGTAACTTCTTTCTGCTTCGTATCTGAAGTTGCAGATCCCACACTCACCTGCTCTTTTTCCTGCATATCGCGATTCATAATAGTATCTTCAGTCGTCTCAGCATAGGTATCACCACTCTTTGTCACACGGCTCAGATAAATACTTCCGTCCTCGATACGGATTCCTGTTACATAAATACCCGGAACTTCATAAGTCTTCAAAATAGCATGGTCGCTGTTCGTCGTATCCATGATCAGCACCTTACTGAGGGCCTGCGTATCCGTCTGGGTGTCCGTGCTGAAAATATCAGAGCTGTTTCCGACGCCATAAATGCAGTCACTTTCCAGGAAACCGAGCGGTTTGAGCACCTGTCCGGCCTCCGCGGTAACTTCATAAGTGTCATCTTTTTCCAGATCCGTCACATGCATGGTGCTTCCATCTTCTGTCCACGCAATGTAACGTCCGTCCTCAGAATTTGCCAGCATATCCGGTTTCAGATCATCAATAAATACTTCTGCTTTCTTTGTATTCAGATCAATTTTATACACCTGATTGGAAATCGTCATATAAAACGTTCCGCTGTCAGATACATACATCAGCTTTCCGATCTGTTCCTTCACGATCTCATAAGATAACGTTGTCGGAACAAACAGCATTTCTTCCACCGTATTTGTCAGACAGTCGTAATGGCACACGCTGACGCCAACCTGTCCTTCATGTTCTCCGCGGTTCATATAACCATAGACAACGAAATCCATGCTTCCACCTTCATCCGTGGTACGCAGGATCCGAATATCATGTTCGTTATAATTTTCCCGGATATCCATGCCTTCCTGACTGCGGAAACTGAACACCTGTGTCATTTTATTTTCCACCTGATTATAACTCCACAATTCGCCCTGCTGCACAAAACAGATCACGTTTCCGGTCTCATTTGCTTTAAAATCCACATCACTGGAACGGATTCCCAGATTGATAGTATCTTTTGATACCTGATTTCCCTCTCCACGGAAAATCTCTTCCACGGTACGCTCAAAATTCAGCAGATATATTTTTTCCGCACCGACACGGACACGGTAATATTCTTCCACATTGTAATATTCTGACTCACCGCCATCACCCACGGATGACATAATGTACTCCAGCAAAATGACCTGATAATCGTCATTCATCTCCTTGATGGAAACAATCGGATCCGTCACTTCTGTCCCCTGGAAATCTCCCCAGCAGGCCTGCGCCAAACTGTTATTGATCGTCACTTTCTGCAGTGTTGTGTTGTCCGCCGTGGAAGACGGTTCCATATAGGAACTCAGCTCAGACTGACGCTCTTTGTCCATGGTAATGGCATGAAATTCTTCCACAAAATCCACGCACTGCTCAATCTGGCTCTTTCCTGTTTCACGAATCCTTGTATAATACCGGCTCGTCTGATCCCCGGTTTTCACCTGCAGGATAAACTGGTATTCCGTGTTGTCCTCCAGCAGATTTTCCACGGTTACCGTGCCTGTTACAGAAGAAGAGTCCCCGGATACGGACACCTCACCATCCTGTACCAGACGTTCCCCGTTCAGGCTGCGGATCTGAAATGTCACTTTTTCAATTTTGCTGCCATACGGATCGATCCGCAGGGACAGTTTTCCATTTGCCGGCAGCGGAGTGATGGTATCACGCATGGAAACCACCGACATCTCGTCCACATATCCATGCATCTCATTCAGCAGACGGTCACCATCCACCACATAAACAACCGGCAGTGTCGCCTCTGCCATATCCGTTGTCAGATCTTTCGTCTCATGGTTTGTCAGCTTTGAAAATGCAAACACGGCCACGATAAATACTGCCAGCAATATAAAAAATTTCTGTATTCCTTTACGCATCCGCTGTATCCCTTTCTTCTCTCATCAGTCTTTCCAGTGTTGGGGAAATATGAAGCTGTTTCAGCAGCCCGGTCAGATCCTCTGACCTCTTTTTCTTACCTGTTCTGACGGCCCGCAGCAAAATATTTTTCGGTGTATGCTCCATATCGATAAATTCCAGCACCTGCACCTGATAACCGGCCTCTTCCAGCAAATTTGCCCGAATGGCATCTGTCAGCAGTGCGGACATACGCTCTTTGATCAGTCCATATTTCAGCACCGGCTGCAACAGATCGTTCTGGATCTGTCCATTGACCTCATGCTGACAGCACGGAACCGACAAAATAACTTTTGCGCCCCAACGGACAGCCTTGTCCAGCGCATAATCCGTTGCCGTATCGCAGGCATGCAGTGTCACAACCATATCCACATGATCCACACCGTCATAATCTGCGATGTCACCAGTCAGGAACGATAACTTTTCATATCCATATTTTTCCGCCAGCTTCTGGCAATGGGCAATCACATCTGCTTTTAAGTCTAAACCGATAATCCGCACATCATAGTGTTTCAGTTCATGCAAATAATAATACATAGCAAATGTCAGGTAAGATTTTCCACATCCAAAGTCTATAATAACAGATTCTCTGGTCTTTGGAAGTTCCGGAACGATATCTTCAATAAATTCTAAGAAACGGTTCATCTGGCGGAACTTATCATACCTGGAATGCACGATTTTTCCCTCTTTTGTCTGCACCCCGAGGTCATGCAGAAACGGAACCGGCACTTCCGGATCCAGAATATATTTCTTTTTGCGGTTGTGCTCAAGAGATGCCGTCGGTGCCGGACAGCCAGACTTTGAACGGCGCACCGTCCGCTTTCCTTTTTTGCTCACCAGCACCTGAATCCGCTCCTTCGGATGCAGCACCTCCAATTGACGAAATCCTTCCATCCATTCCTCTGTTTTTTCATATACTTCCTGTTCCGACAGATTGTAATGCTGTACCTGCTTCTGCGTGTACGCACTTGCCTGAAACAACAGCTGTCCTTTTAACAACACCGGTCTGATTTCGATTTTGCGCACATCATCTTTTTTGCGTGGTCCGCTGATGATGATCTTTGCAAGTTCACGGTCCATACAGCCGCCCAATATTTCTTCCCATGCCTTTATCATAATGTTATATTTCCTTTTATACCAGAATTATTGTGTCTTCTTTGTTCCTGTACAGGTGTGAAAATTTTTCTTTCCCTGTAAACTGTGATAATTATAGGGTATTTTTTCCCGTCATACAAGACCTAATACCATCTCCGGCAGCGATAATGCCTGCATCTTCTTCGATACATTTCCTGCATGAGCATCACCTGGATCAGCTGAAAATACCGTTCCTCCGGATTCAGCTTTCCATCCTCCTCCACATCCTGCGGATTCAGTTCCCGGTAGATCCTGCGGCAGATTAGTTCCATCATCAGCCGGTCCGGATACCGATCAAACATCATACTGCCCTCATATTCCATCCGGTCACACTCCCGATCCACCAGTTTCTGAATATTTCGCGCATCCCGGGGATACATTTCCTGCAGACGCCGGCAGTCCTTCTCGTACTCCGTCTCCTCAAACATCGTATTCTGCATCGGATATGTCATATAAAACGGCATTTTTTCGCGGGTATACGGATCTTGCTCCACCCACGGATACCTTTCCTGTCCAAAACTCATTGCATACACCAAATCATATCTTCGTTCTTATCACAACATATGCGCAAAAAGAAAAATCTGTGTCAGTTTTACCAGACACAGACTTTTCTTTTTCACCTGAAATTGTAACGAGAAGATTTCCCTCCATTTTTGTTCTGTACGCATTTCCCCCACAGTTTAAGATGCCTCCCGGCGCGGTGCATTCTCACGGATCCGCTCTGCGATCAGCAAATATTTTTCCATCACATGGGCATAGCCGTTTTTGCAATGCGGAACCGTACAGTTATCGCAATTTTTAATACCATTTGGCAGATACTCAAAATTTCCGCCACAGTCCTTGCCTAAAAGATACAGCGGACAGTAACAAAACAGGCAGTTAAACTCTTCCTCTGCAACTCCGGTGTGACATGGGAAATATTCACATGCACGATTCTGGAAAAAATCAAAACCTTCTTTTTTCATGATATCCTCCTCCACGATGTAAAATTTATGTATTCCCACTCTTTTTTCTCTCATTCTTCAATCAGGCTATTGCCCATTTTCCTTTTCCTGCACGCTGCTGAAACACGCTGGCAAAACTGTCTACATGGCGATCAAGAATATCCATCACGCTCTGTTTCTCCTCTGCCCCGTCATAAATGCTGTAAAGCAGGAAAATCGGTCCATAAAAATCCAGAACCAGCTGGCTGGCTTTCTGGCTGTCCTCTGTCAGCTGTTCAAACATCGGCTCCATATAGGATACCGGTCCTTTGGCCAGATATCTCTGATACAGTTTCGCCATTCTCGGATCACGATACTGCTCCAGTGTCAGTACTCTGCGGAAACAGCTCGGAAATTCTTCGCTAGTCCAGTACTGAAACTGTTCTTTTGTATATGTCTTGATCTGCTCAAAAGCTGCTGCCTTATCGCCCACATCCACTCTGGCTGCTTCCTTCGGCAGTTCACATTCTGCCGCCTTTGCAATAATGCAGTCCAGAATTTCCTGTTTGCTCTTGTAATGCTTATAAAGCGCAGCCTTTGTCACTCCCAGCTTCGCCGCAATGTCATTCATGGATGTCCCCGTGTATCCATTCTGTGCAAAAAGCTGCAGTGCCTCTTCCAAAATTCTTTGTTTCATCGGTTTCTCTCTCATCTTCGTTTCCTCCTGTCATAAAAAAGCTTCTCCAGGAATTGTATCTTGCAGGAAAATACATTTGTCTTATAGAAATCTCCTGTGATTTGCTGTAAAACAAAAAAGCTGCGGTAGTCTCTTGACTGCCGCAGCCGATTTTCTGCAAAACATATACGCCTGTAACTCCAATTCCGAAAGTATGCAAGCACTTCCATTTAAGCAGGTCTCCTGACTCGCATATCCTCAGCTCCCGCACGCCTTCTCAGGATCACTCCCAATGACTGGCTTTCGCCCTGTGCGGTGCCTCCATGCCTACAGTGGCGGTACCGTTCCGGATTCTGACCGGATTCACTATTCTTCACGTATCTCATGCCTTTTTCAATGCAAAATACATGACACTTAAATGTTCTATTCAGATATCTACAGTATACAGAATCATCCCCCAAAAGTCAATCTGTTAGTGCAAAAAAGTTTCCGATTGGTTACTGCTTTTGCATCGCTTTCTGTCTGCTGTTTCTAACCAAATATACGTCCAAAAAGAAAGAAGCTCCCCTGACATGACAGAACACATTCAGAGCAGCTTCTTTTTCAAATTTATTTATTTTGGAGAGGTTTTGAAAAATTTCACTTATTTTACTGTATGCAGTGTTTTACACAGGCCTTTACAGCTGCGCTGACAGCTTCTGCCACACGTTCATCAAAAGCTTCCGGCAGAATATTGTCCTCGGAAAGATCTTCCTCAGCCACAAGTCCTGCCACCGCATTCGCTGCAATCAGCTTCATCTCATCTGTAATCTGTGTGGCCCGGCCTTCCAGCGCACCTTTAAAGATTCCCGGGAAAATCACCACATTATTTACCTGATTCGGGAAATCACTTCGTCCGGTTCCCACAACTCTTGCACCTGCGGCTTTTGCCACATCTGGCATAATTTCCGGTATCGGATTTGCCATTGCAAAAAGAATGGCATCTTTATTCATACTTGCAACCATTTCTGCGGTCACAATGTTTGGTGCTGATACACCGACAAAAATATCTGCATCTTTCAGCGCATCTGCCAGTGTCCCTGTCGCATCCTCCAGATTCGTCACTTTCAGCATTTCTTTCTGCATCCAGTTCAGATCCGGAGACTGGCTACTGATCATACCGTTAATATCACACATGGTAATTTTTGGAAAACCGTATAATAACAGCAGTTTTGTAATGGCGATACCTGCTGATCCGGCTCCGTTTACAACAATTTTACAGTCTTCTTTCTGTTTTCCTACTACTTTTAACGCATTGATGATACCAGCCAGAACCACGATGGCCGTTCCATGCTGATCATCATGGAATACCGGAATATCCAGTTCCTGTTTCAGCCGCTCTTCAATCTCAAAACATCGTGGTGCGGAAATATCTTCCAAGTTGATACCGCCAAATCCCGGCGCAAGTGCTTTCACAACACGAATAATTTCTTCTGTATCCTGTGTATCCAGACAAATAGGAACTGCATTTACACCACCAAATTCTTTAAATAATACTGCTTTTCCTTCCATTACAGGCATAGCTGCTTTTGCACCGATATTTCCAAGGCCAAGTACGGCACTTCCATCTGATACAACTGCAATCGTATTGCCTTTCATGGTATAACGGTATACTTCTTCTTCATTTTCTGCAATTTTTTTACAGGGTTCTGCAACACCTGGTGTGTATGCAATAGCCAAGTCTTCCCGTGTCTTCACTTGGGCTTTCGATCTGATCTCAAGTTTTCCCTTCCACTCTTCATGTAATTCGAGTGCTTTTTCATTGATCGTCATATCTATGTTCCTTTTTCTTCTACCACCGGCAAGCTTACATTACATTCTGCGGTGTTCCATTCAAATATTTTACTACGTTGTCAAATACGATTACTGCTCGTTTTACCATAGCTTCCTTACTTGCAAAAGCCACATGAGGAGTCAGAATGGTGTGTTTTGCGTTTACAAGCGGATGTGTCTTCGCGATTGGCGGCTCCGTCTCAAATACATCAATGCAGGCTCCTGCGATCTTGTCGTTATTTAAAGCATCTGCCAGAGCCTGGCTATCAAGAACCGGTCCTCTCGCTGTATTGATCAGTACGGCATTTGGTTTCATCAGGGCAATCTTCTCTGCACTGATCAGTCCTTTTGTCTCTGCATTTGACGGCACATGCAAGGAAACGATATCACTCTCTGCCATCAGTTCATCCAGTGATACATAACGGATATTGTCCACCTCTTTCTTTGTTCTGCTGTACGCAAGCACCTCACAGCCAAAAGCTGCTGCAATTTTTGCCACGTTCATTCCAATGGCACCGGTTCCTACAATACCAAATTTCTTGCCCTCCAGCTCACAGCCGATGAGACCGTCTTTTGTGCCTTCCTGTCTGGTTGTCGCATCGCAGGCTGCCAGATTACGGTAAAACATGATCAGCATGCCAAAGACAAGATCGGAAACTGCTGCGGTGGAATATCCTGCACAGTTGCATACAACCACACCATTTGCTTTGCATGCATCCATGGCAATATGGTCAATTCCGGTAAATGCAACCGATAATAATTTTAACTTTTTGCATCCATTGATGACTTCCTCATTCAGAGGATTATTTGCTACCACAATGATCTCCGCATCTTTTCCACGCTCGATCAGTTCCTGTGTATCTGTCGTTTTTGTGTCATAATAAATAATCTCCACAGAATCTTTTAATGCATACTGGGCCATAGACAAAAGTTTGTCTTTCTCCACTCCAAGCGGCTCAATAATTACTAATTTCATTTCCATTTCCTCGCTTTCGGCTTTTCTTTTTCCTAATATCTCTGTTTCATATCGATTTCGTTCAACAACGGTTTTCCGGCTTCATATAATTTCAGATTTTCACAGAACAGGTCAATTGCTCTGTCAATATATAACTTGCTGTCCGCTGCACAGTGCGGTGTAATGATCACATTGTCCATATCCCACAGCGGGCTGTCACTGCTCAACGGTTCTTCTTCCACCGCATCAAGTGCCGCACCGCCGATCTCCCCGGTCTGAAGTGCCTGGATCAGGTCTTCTTCTTTGATAATCGGTCCACGGGCGATATTGATCACTACCGCTGTTTTTTTCATGATACGGAACTTGTATATATTAAACATATGTCTGGTCTCATCAGTCAGCGGTGTTACGATCACCACAAAGTCACACAACGGCAATACCTTGTCCAGATCATCGTTGGAATATACCTCATCAAAATATTCCAGCGGTGTCACCCGGCGTTTTACTCCGAGCACAGTCATTCCCATAGCCTTGGATAACCGTGCCACTTCACATCCGATGGCACCGGCTCCGACAATTCCCACTGTCAAGCCTTCTGCCTCTAACGGCTGACACTCAAATTTCTTATCCCATACATGGTTTAACTGTCTGCGGTACAGTTCGGACGAATTTCTCATAAAGCTGATCATATAACCTGCCGTTGTCAGGGCCATGGTTTTTCCATGAATCCCTTTTGCGTTCGTCAGTCTCACCGGAAGTTCGCTGATGGAACCATCCATGATTGGATTCACACCAGCGGAAAAAGAATTGATCCATTTCAGCTTTTTGGACTGTTTGCAGTATGTCTCCGGCATCTTACCGCTGCCGCCCCAAATAAACAGCACCTCTGCATCATATCCTTTCTCCAGTGCTTCCTCCTCATTTCCACACCAGTATACCTTACCAGAAACACACTTTTCAATCTTTTCAATATGTTTTTCTGTTACTACCATCGGGATCAGATCACTTTTTTTATACATTACCAATACATCTGCCATGATTTTCTCCCCTTATTTTGCGATCCACAGCGTAAGCTGCGGAATAAATGTGATTAACAGCAGTACCACTAGCATGGAGATAATAAAAGGTAAAATAGCTTTTACCAACTTCTGCATGGATACTCCAGATACGGACATTCCGGTAAACAGGCAGGTACCAAACGGCGGTGTTACAAATCCGATACATACTGCGGTACACATTACAATACCAAACTGCAGTGTGCTGATTCCAAGCTGCTGGATTACCGGCAGGAACATTGGAATCGTAATCAGAAGGATCGGTGTCGCATCCATGATACATCCCATGATCAGTAAGATTACCAGGATAATAAGAAGGATGACATATTTATTATCGGAAATACCAAGCAGTCCGTGTACCAGCATCTGTGGCAGCTGTGCGTAAGATACAACGAAAGCAAATAACGCTGCGCCGGCTACGATAAACATAATATTTGCAGTTCCTTTTGCGGAGTTAAATAAAATCTGCGGGATATCTTTGATACTGATTTCTTTGTATACAAAGATTCCGATGATCAGCGAGTACAATACGGCCAGAACAGCGGATTCTGTCGGTGTACAAATTCCGGAATAAATGGAACCAAGAATGATCACCGGGGAACCAATGGCCGGAATTGCTTTTAATAATGCTTTCAAAAATGCTCCGAGATGGAATTTTTCCTGAGAACCGTTTTCTCCTCGGTCCATGCCTTTCCATCCATTTTTCCTGCAGACGAACCATGCCACGATACCAAGTCCGATCGCCATATAGATTCCTGCCGGAACCCCCATCAGATACAAATCTGTCAGGGATACGTTTGTATTTACTGCGTAAATGATCATTGCCGTTGATGGTGGAATGATCGGTCCTAAAACCGCTCCTGCCGAAAACACAGCCGTTGAAAATTCTCTGCTGTAGCCGGCTTCCAACATATAAGGAAGCATGATGGCACCGATGGTTACACAGCAGGCCATTGCAGATCCGGTCATAGCCGCAAAAATCGCACATACTACGATCGTTACAAGGGCAAGTCCACCGGTCACATTACCGATTGCCATGTTACATACATTTACCAGACGCTTTGCGATACCGCCCTTGGCCATCAGATCTCCTGCCAGAATAAAAAACGGAATACACATCAGCGCTGCCACATCACATCCGGAGAACAGTCGTTGAACAACGGTCATGGCCGGAATGCCTTCCAGGATAAAAAACAGAATGGAGGAGAGTCCCAGGGTTGCTGCCACCGGTACACCGATCAGCAGTAACACAATGGCTACGATCAGAAAAATAATTACATGTGCGGTCACTGTTCCTCTCCTCCTTCCGTCTGATCTTTCTTTGTCAGTTTCACAATATCATCCAGTGCCCGGTAGAAATATGCATAACTTAACAATGCAAAGGCCACTGGAAATACCAGATATGGGAACATCATACTGAGTCCCGTATTTGCTGATTTTGACAATTTTGCAATTGTCATCTGCATAAACCCATATTTCAATACGATTACTACAAATACAAATCCTGCGATATGCTGCACTAATTCCAGAATCTGTTTATGTTTATGTTTTTGTTTTTTCATCAGATCCTCAATAATGGAAACTTTTACATGCTCCAGATTGAGTGCGATATAGGCCGCACCGAGAAATACGGCCCATATCATGATGTAACGTGCAGTTTCTTCTGTCCATGAAAAACCTTTATGGAACAGATAACGTCCAAATACCTGGATTGACAGCACCACTGTCATATAGGTAAAACACGCGATCAAAGCAACTTTCAGGATCTGTGAAATATACTTGTTTATTTTTTGCAAAACCTGCATAATTACACCTCTCACTTCCGTCAGTTCTATTTTGCTGTTAATGCTGTGATTGCCTCATAGTATTTTGCACCCTGCTCATTGTCAGAAAGGAACTTATCATAAACGCTCTGTGCTGCATCCTTGAACGCCTCTTTGTCCACGTTGTCTGTCTTCTCTGCGCCACCTGCAACCATTTCATCCAACTGCTCCGCATTTTTTGTCTCAAGATTCTTTGTGCAGTCAAGTGCAGCCTCTTTTGCAGCCTTTGTGATCACATCCTGAAGATCCGGTGTCAGAGATTCAAATTTTTTCTCGTTTATTGTAATGCCGTTAAAATGTGTTGCATACTCCATTACGGAAATATATTTTGCATACTGCTGATAACCGTCTGCGATACATACGTTGTTTACGTTATCACATGCATCGATAGTTCCCTGCTGTAATGCGGTCAGTACTTCGTTACCCGGCATTGTCTGTGCACTTGCGCCCCATGTGTTCCATGTATTGATATATACATCAGAACCTGTTACACGAACTTTCAAGCCTTTCAGATCAGATGGTTTCTCCACAAATCCTTTGGAGGATTCCAGGTTACGGAAACCTACACACTGCAAATTTAAGATTTTTGCACCGGTGGATGAGAAGTCATCCTGCATCTCCTGGCATACATCAGAATCCAGGAAGGTATAAATATCGTCATAATTTTCAAACAGATACGGAAGATCAAGCACAGACAGACCAGCGTCATATCCGCTCATAATCGGTGTGTTGTTTACTGCACAGTCCAGTGTTCCTGCAATCACAGAGTCCAGTGATTCCTGATCGTTACCCAGTGTTCCTCCACCGTATACGGTTACTTTCACAGCTCCGCCAGATTCCTGAGATACATAATCTGCAAATGTATTTGCCAGAATTGCCAACTGATTTTCTTCACTTGCAGCGAAATGGCTCAACTTTAACTCCAATGGATGATCTGCGGAATACTCACCAAAATCTTTTCCGGAGGTATCTGCTTTTGCTTCTGTTCCTGCGGATGTGTTGGTATCTCCACCTGCGCTTGCATCTGGTTTGTCATTTCCGCATCCTGCCAGTAACGCTGCTCCCAGACAACCGATTAATAACATACTTACGACTCTTTTTTTCATAATTATTCTCCTTCTCTAAATAAATGTGCCCTCAATATTTTTCTTATACTAAATTAAAATCCCTTGTAATACGTTTTGTTTTTATACCACATAAATCTGTCTCGGTGTTGTCTCCACTCTGACTGCACCGTCTTTTGTAACCAGATACTGATCACAGTAATTACCAAATGCTTTTCCGGTATTGATCTCAGGATGGATCGCAAAAAACATATTTTCTTTGACTTTCATTGTCTCACCCTTGAAGAACGCAGGTCTCTCCACCAGATCATATCCCTGTCCATGTGCAAACAGTCGTGTCTCCGGCTGTAATCCATAGGAAACCAGTTTATTGTTATAGATTTCCAGCATCTCCGCACAGTCAGCACCCGGTTTTACCAGTTCTGCAGTGAAATCCTGCAGTTCTTTGGAAAGATCCCATGCATACTGAAGCTCCTTGGATGGCTGATGTCCGATACAGAATCCCCTTACAATTTCTGCATAATAACCGCCACCACCGTTTGCCTCAATCATAAATACCAGATCATCGCCATCTTCAATGCGTCGGTTCTGATAAAAACTGTGTAATTTCGGTGTCGGTGTTCCTTGCGGTGCAGAACCCATCATAACCAGATTTTCCTCACTGCCTTTGCTGATCAGAAATTTGTTTACCTCTGCTCTCAGATCATATTCATACATACCTGGATGTAAAATACCCGGTACCATCTGAAGTATCTGATCATGTAGGGCCACGGTTCTGCGGATTGCCTGAATCTCATCCTCACTCTTTACGGCCTTGATCTCATCGACCATTTCTGTCGCGTCAATGAATGTCACATCCGGCAGCGCTGTTTTGAGATAATTTACCAGTTTATAATTCAGTAAAGACGGTGCAATCAGTCCGACGGTCTTGCACTTATGATCACAGATATACGCTTCCATCAGTTTCGCGTCATACAGATCTGTATAACGAAAGGTTCTGAAATACGGTGCGCCGAGTCTATTCTCGATTCCACGCTGAAACCATACCGGTGGCAGCGGATTATACGGAGAAGAACTTGTAATCGTTGTCATCTCTCCCTTTGCCGGAAAAAGAACACTCATCGGATACGCCTGCTCTGTCGGCAGATCTGTAAAATACCGGAAATATCCACCCAGATACTGATCGGCATTCTGTGCGATTAGCACATCAATTCCCTGATCCTGCATCGCAGCCTGTACCGTAGACCAACGGCGTTTCATCTCCCGGTCACTCATCGGGAAACGAATTCTTGTCTTAAACTCTTCCGGAACTCCTGTTACCCATTCCATCTGTTTTTCCTCCTTCTGACCTTACTTCAGGCTTGCTTTCAGTGCATCTTTTGCCATTACTTCTTCTGCTCTCTCAAGAACGTTTTTCGCATTGATATAAACCGGTGTATCTACCATCTGTCCATCTACCGGAACAGATGCAGATCCTTTTGCAATTCCTTCTTCTTCAAATGCTTTTGTTACTTTTCTCGCCCATGCTACACGCTCCGGATCCGGAGAATATACACGCTCTGCGATCGGAATCTGACTTGGATGAATAATCTGTCTGCCCTCAAAACCAAGCTGTGCACCGGTCTTTGTATTGTACTCAAATGCAGCATCGTCTTTGTAGGATGGGAACGGTGCATCTTCTGCTACCAGGCCTGCTGCTCTTGCTGCCACACCGATTTTTGCACGCGCATAAATCTGCTCCTCTGCTGTATCTGTTCTTGTTACACGCATGTCTCTTGTGTAGTCTACCGCACCGAAAATAACTGCTACAAGACGGTCGCTGGCAAATACTGCCTCATCTACGTTCATCACGCCAATCGCTGTCTCTATGAGAATTGCAAGTTTGATTTTTCCAACCGGAAGACCTCTTTTTTCCTCCAGATCTGTTACAATAAAGTCCAGACGTTTTACATCATCTGCACCGGAGCATTTCGGAAGTGTAATTCCATCCAGTCCATCGACAACAACTGCATTTAAGTCATCCATGGTAAGTCCTGTATCCCATGCGTTAATTCTTACCCATGCCTCGGAACCATGAACACTCATCTCTTTGATGTGCTCCCGTACCATTTTTCTTGCGGTCTCTTTCTCTGCCGGCGGTACTGCATCTTCCATATCCAGTGTGATGACATCAGCCCCAAGTGTAGGTGCTTTCAGGATAAATTTCTCTGAATTTGCCGGTAAATATAAGTCTGTTCTTCTTACTGCCATTTTTTGTTCCTCCCAATTTTCACGTTTTATAATTTTTTATTGTTGGATATGTGTGATCATATCTGACATTATGTTTAAAGTTTTTAAAATTCCTGCACCGGTTTTCTCACCACGTCAATGATGGAACCGTCCCGGTATTCCACAATTCCTACAATTTTATCTGTAAATTCCGGTTTTATAATTTTGGTTGCTTTCTGATCTCCAATGGTCTTCAGTTCCTGAATATCCATAACCGGAAGTCTGGAATGTTCCAGCAGTTTTCTCAGATCTGTCCGCTTCGGATTGACGGCAATGCCGTATTCTGTCACCAGTACATCCACGGTCTCTCCCGGTGTCACTACCGTTGTGACCTGATCCCGCAGGATACACATGTCACGTTTTACCAGGTTTGTGACAACCACTGCGATTTTTGCACCTGCTGCACAATCATTGTTTCCACCGGAGGAACTTAAGATCACTCCGTTTGATCCGGTTACCACATTGACGTTAAAATCCACATCAATCTCTGTTGCTCCCAGGATCATGATATCCAGTTGGTTTACCAGACAGCCTTTTGTATTTGGATTTGCGTACTGCGAAGCACTCATGGCCATATGTTTCGGATTATCCCGGTAAGATTCAATGGCTACGGAATCAAAACACTGTACATCCAGCAATCCCTGAAACAGGTCTTCTTTTAACATTTCAACAAAATAAGAAGTAATCCCACCGGATGCAAAAGATCCTCTGATCTTCTTTTCTTTCATGATCTGTCCTACTGCGGCTGCTACCGCAATGGAAGTTCCACCGGCTCCGGTCTGCATCGACATTCCGTTTTTGATATATCCGGTCTCGTCCAGAAGCTGTGCGGTCATATCCGCGATTTTGAGGTTTTCCGGATCTGTGGTCGGTTTGGTCGGTCCAAAAGAGATTCCTTCCGGATTCCCGATACTTTCTACCTGCACCACATAATCCACTTTTTCCTGCGATATCTCAATGGGACACGCCGGAAACTCCATCAGATTATCTGTCACAGCCACTACCTGATCCGCATACTGTGCATCCGCATATGCATAGGATAAAACACCACAAGCTGATTTTCCGTATGCACCGTTCATGTTGCCGTATGCATCACAGCAGGGAGCTGATATAAATGCCACGTCAATATGTAATTCCCCTGCCTCGATGGCCCTTGGCCGTCCACCATGACTCATAAACACAGCAGGATGTTTCAGTTTTCCATTTGTGATTGTCTTGGCCAGAGGCCCCGGTGAAATGGTACTTACGGTGATCCCCGTCACCACTTCCTCTTCGATCAATTTCACCAGTGGCTCATGACACTTAAACAGCCCTGATGCAGCAATATGTATATCCTTAATCCCCATTTTTGCGATGGCTTCCATGACTAGATTCACAACCTCATCCCCATTTCTCATATGGTGATGAAAAGAAATTGTCATGCCATCTTTGATCCCTGTTTTTTCGATTGCATCTTCGATAGAAGCAAGCAGTTTTGAATCAGGCTCTCTGCCTTTTTCAATCACAGCACATTTGCTCTTTGCAGTTGTTTTTACTACCTCCGCTTCTTTTTTCGAATAAGCTCCTGCAAAAGCCGGTTTCTTCATTTTCCGAAGTATTTCATCCGGGATCTCACGCCCGACTGCATTTATCATCTGTATCCCTCCTCCCGGTTACCAATTGCTCACTTACTTGATGTCTAGATGATAGCATTCATGTGTTTTTATTTCTGTATCATAGGTTACATGTTCCAATTCCTGTATCACCTGATACATTTTTTTGTACACTATGACTATTCGATTTTTATTTTCATTCTTTTTTCATTGTGCTATATTTATAAACGGAGACATGGTTTTATGCACAAAATTAGATGATAAATATCGGTTTACGTGATAAGATAACATACGGTATTTATCCTGTTATGAGAGGGAAAAATGGGAAAAGAACAATCATTTAATATAACAAACATGAGAAACTTTTTTGCATGGGAAAATATGGAAAAGCTGTTTGCTGACTGCCCTACGATTACATTAAAGAAAAACGAATGTATCTATGCCACAGATCAGATCCTCACCGATGTTTTCTGGGTTTCACAGGGAATGGTTGAAGTCTTTATTACAAACGAACAGGGACATAAACAAGTCGTGGCTTTTCACTACCCAGACAGTATCGTAGGTGAGATTGAAGCGCTCTACGGAGGCCCCTGCGGTTTGACCTGTATCGCATTAAAAAATAATACCATTGTACATAAGTGTAACATTGAAGTATTTTACAACAGAGTGTTGGAACTTGGATTGATGCGCCAGTATGTCAGTATGCTAGCCGGAAAGACTCATACAAATGTACTGCAGCTGGCTACAGTCGCTCTGGATGACTGCGAGGGACGTGTGCGTACTTACTACAACAGCGAGCTCACACATCAGCAGATGGCAGAGCTGATCGGCTGTTCCCGGGTACAGGTAACACGAGTTCTGAACAATCCTAATTTTTATAATTCAGAAAAGGATAACTGACAGAAACATATAAGATATGGAAAAAAATTTAACAAAGGGACCTATATTAAAAACACTCCTGCTGTTTGCACTCCCGATGATGCTCGGAAACCTGCTACAACAGATCTACAACATTACCGATACCATCATCGTGGGTCGGATGCTTGGCTCCAGTGCCCTGGCTGCCGTTGGCAGCACTTACACACTGATGACATTTCTGACTTCCGTCATGATCGGTCTCTGCATGGGATGCGGCGCGTTGTTTTCCATGCATTACGGCGCCGGCCGCCACAGAGAAATGAAAGAATGCATGTGGGTTTCCTTCTGGCTGATCCTGCTTGTGACCGTCATTATGTACCTGATCGTATTTCTCGGCACAGACGGCATTCTTACCCTACTGCAGACACCAGCAGATATTTACAACCTGATGCGCATTTACTCCCGCATCATTTTTATTGGAATCGGATTTACATTTTTATATAACTATTTCGCATTCGTACTGCGGGCCATTGGAAACTCTGTCCTTCCGCTGATTTTTCTGGCAATCTCCAGTCTTTTAAATATTGCGCTGGATCTTTGGTTTGTCATTGGACTGCACCTCGGTGTCGGCGGTGCGGCAGGCGCCACCGTGATCGCCCAGGCAGTCTCCGGCATCGGCATCACCATTGCGGCACTCTGGAAAAATCCGCAGCTGTTCCCGGCAAAGGAACAACGCATTTTCCAGAAAAGTACCTTTTTGGAGATAAGCCGTTACGCATTTTTTACCTGCCTGCAGCAGTCAGTTATGAACTTTGGCATCTTAATGGTCCAGGGACTGGTAAACAGCTTCGGCACCGCCATTATGGCCGCTTTCGCCGCAGCAGTAAAAATTGACACGCTGGCTTATATGCCGGTACAGGAATTTGGAAATGCATTTTCCCTGTTTATTTCACAGAATCATGGTGCAAAACGCCCGGATCGGGTGAAAATGGGAATTCACACCGCAGTCCGGGTATCCATTGCATTCTGTATTATTATTTCTGCCATCGTATGGATCTTCGCCCGACCACTGATGCAGATTTTTGTGGATACAAGTGAAACTACCATTATTATGGAAGGCATCCGGTATCTGCACATTGAAGGTGCATTTTACTGGGGCATCGGCTGTCTGTTTCTGCTCTATGGCCTTTACCGTGCCATTGAAAAACCGGCCATGTCACTGGTCCTTACGATCATATCCCTGGGAACCCGCGTGGCTCTGGCTTATGCTCTGGCACCAACGACTCCGCTGGGTGTTGCCGCTATCTGGTGGGCCATTCCGATCGGATGGATCCTGGCAGATTTAACAGGATTTCTCTACTACAAAAAAATTCATAGTTCAGACTAATTTTTATAATCAAACCATTAATTTCTTTCATATACAAAAAAACTGTGAGAAACGGAAGTCTTTTCCATCCTCACAGTTTTTATTAATACATTACATCTTTTCTTTCCAGTTACAATCCGAAAAAATAGCATTCTTAAGTAAATCTGCTTTAATCATCCAGCAGCATATGATAGAAATCCAGATATTTTGTATCATGATTTTTTGTTGCTGCAATGGCAGTTCTCGGATGCTGATCCGTCAGACCGGTCAGCAGATACGGGATATTATAGCCCCATACTGCACCATCCTCAATAAGCTTCAACATATGTTTCTCAATAAAAGAAAGAACCGGTGCAATCTCATATTTCGGATTTTTCAGGAAACCAAGCAAACCTTCCAGCGAGCTGTTTCCTGCACCACGCCCCATTCCCATGACGGTTCCGTCCACCATACTTGCACCGATGGACAGTGCCTCAATGGTATTTGCAAAAGCACACTGCTGATTATTATGTGCATGGATTCCCACCAGTTTTCCACTCTCCGCCATCGCCTTCAGATACATATCCGTGATCTCCCGGATCTGGATTGGATACAGGGAACCATAACTGTCTACCACGTAAACACCGTTTACTGAAGATTTTGCCAGCATCTCCAGAGCCATCTGGATATCACGCTCCTGACATTTGGAGATTGCCATAATGTTGCAGGTTGTCTCATAACCTTTCGCCGCTGCATCCTCGATCATTGCGATCGCCTCCGGCATGGTATTGATATAAGTAGCCACACGGATCAGATCCACCGGGCTGTCTGCACGGTCTTTGATGCTGTGTTTGTAATCGCAGCGTCCCACATCCGCCATAATGGAAATCTTCATATCCGTATCATTATCCCCAACGATTGCACGGATATCCTCATCCTCCGCGAATTTCCATTTTCCAAATTTATTTACATCAAACTGCTTTTTGTCCGCACGGTATCCAAACTCCATGTAATCCACACCAGCCGCCAGATTTGCTTTATATAAATCGCACACAAAGTCATCCGTAAAATAAAAATCGTTCACCAGACCTCCATCACGCAAAGTTGCGTCCAGTACACGGACATCTTCACGCACTGACATCATGTTTCCTTTGATTTCCATCATTGTCTTTTGTCTCCTTTATTTCAAAATCACTTCTGTCATTTTATC
>NZ_CAKRAS010000050.1 GCF_934295145.1 uncultured Eubacterium sp.
ACAGCTTAAGCAACAAGATGGATAATTCCTTACTGGCTGTAAGGGATATTAACCATAAATATATTGTAGTAGAGAGAAAGAGCAGGAGGATGTTATGGAAAATAACCAGACAAATGAGAAACAGCAGGATTACGAGCTGCAGGCAGTACCTGACAGCGCGAGAAAAGGTTTTCTGCCAATGTTTATGATTATGATGGGTTTTACCTTTTTTTCCGCAAGCATGAGTGTGGGCGGTCAGCTTGGTATCGGCCTGAACATGACAAAATTTATATGGGCTTTGCTCATCGGTAATGCGATTCTTGGTGCATATACCGGAATCCTTGGCTACATGGGATGTAAGACAGGACTTACCCTGGATCTGATGGCGAGACATGCTTTCGGAAAGAAAGGTTCCTGGCTTTGTTCCGCAATTATTACCTTCACACAGATGGGATGGTTTGGCGTAGGTATCGCAATGTTTTCCATTCCTGTTGCAGAGCTGACTGGTATTCCGGTTGCAGTTCTTGTTATTCTGTCTGGTGGTCTTATGACAGCCTCAGCTTATTTTGGTATTAAATCACTGGAGATCGTAAGCTGGATCGCCGTTCCGGCAGTCGGAATCCTTGGATGTATTTCCGTGGGACTTGGTGTATCTTCCATGGGCGGACTTGGTGGTCTGTTTGCGGCAGAACCGCAGAATCCGATCACACTGGCAACAGCCATCACACTGGTTGTAGGTTCTTTCGTCAGTGGTGGTACAACAACCCCGAACTATACCCGTTTTGCAAAAACAAGAAAAATCGCAGTTATTGCAACCGTTATCGCTTTTTTTATAGGAAACTCCCTGATGTTCGTATTTGGTGCAGTTGGTGGTTCCGTAACAGGACAGGCAGATATCTTCTATATTATGATCGCACAGGGATTAGCACTTCCGGCTATTATTGTGCTTGGATTAAATATCTGGACCACAGCTGATAATGGATTATATTCCTGCGGACTTGGACTTTCCAATATTACAGGATGCTCCAAAAAGAAAATGGTATTAGTCAGTGGTGTCATCGGAATTGCAGCTTCTGTATGGTTATACTATAACTTTACTTCCTGGCTGACATTCATGGGATATGCGATTCCACCGGTTGGTGGTGTGGTAATCACTGATTACTTCATGCATCAGAGACGTTATCAGGAAAATGATACAACAAATATGAAAACCGTAAAATGGTATGCGGTCATTGCTGTTGTTGCAGGTGCCATTATTGGTCTGAAAGTACCGGTTGGTATCGGTTCTATCAATTCTATCGTTATAGCATGTTTGATTTATTTTATCGGAAGCAAAATCTGTGATAAAGAAAAATAGACCGAGCTCATTGAGCGAGGGATACTTCTTGCTCAAAGGGCAAGAAGGGTAGAATGCTTGGAATTAACCAGAGGGGATAAAGTATGAACAGAGGAAATGTATTTGGAATCAATGGGAAAATTGAGACAGAATGCTTAACTGTAGTAGGTGCACAATATGCACCTATCGGCGCTATGAATATGGAAGAAGTAGATCGAAATACTGAATTGTTGCTTTCTTTTATGGATCGGGCCTCCGGCGGTTTTCCGGGGTTTGATCTGTTTGTGGCACCGGAAGCATGCATTCAGGGCTTTCCGCAGTTTGGCTGGGAGTATGCGTTGTTGACTATGGAGAGTCCGCAGATAAAGAAATTTCAGGAAAAATGTGCGGAACTGGAAGTGTACGGTGTGTTTGATTTTCTGCTTCGCGTGGATGAACAGAACAATTATACCAATACAGCCATTGTGATCAATGACAAAGGTGAGATCATTCACCGTTATGATAAGATGAATCCGTGGATTCCTTTTGAGGGTTCCATCCCGGGACGCAGCTGTACGGTATGCAACGGACCAAAAGGTGCAAAACTTGGCATCATCATCTGTGCAGATGGTGATTATCCGGAAATGTGGAGGGAAGCAGCTGTGCAGGGGGCAAATGTGATCATTCGCCCGACACACTATATGGATCCGTGGCAGAATGCGTGGGAGATCACCAACAAATCCGGCGCTTATTTTAATCAGGTGTATGTGGTGGCAGTCAACTGTTCCGGAACAGCAGAAAATGAGAATTTTTCCTGCTTTGGGCGCAGCATGATCCTTGGACCGGACGGAAATGTGATCTGTGAGGGTGCAAACGGGGTCTCATCCATGATCAAAGCAGATTTGTACCCGGGTATCATTGATGCGATGCGCAGCCAGGCGGTTCATTCTGCACCGATGTATTCCTATGCGCACCGGGGGGCATCCAGTCATCTATATACAGGAAAGGGACTGGATACTTCGGATTACACGGCTTATAAGCGAGGTGATAACGATGGCACAGTTTAAAGGAATGTTACATTTACTGCACAAGCGGATGGCAGATATTTCCTATCCCATCAGTAAACAGGAGATTCTGGAGCAGATTGGGAATGCGACTGTGAAAGTGGATGTAGATCGGTATTTGAGTGTACAGGAGATCATAGCACCAATCCATCAGGAGACATTTTCCTGTGCGGCAGAGTTTTACTGTGCACTGCTTGGAACATAAAAATAGGGGAATGAGAAACTCTTTAAAGCTGATACAAAAAACAGGTATCGGTTTTGGAGAGTTTTTTTGTGAGCCATAGTTACCTTGAATAAGTAAAAAATAAAAAACATTATTGACACCTAACACATGTTGCTTTATACTAAAGAAAGATAGAGAAAGGAAATCTGATATGCAGGCAACAGAGTTAGAAAAGACGGAAAACTATTACCGGGCCCAGATGCAGAAAGACAGGATCGTTGAGCAGTTAAAAGAAAACGGGTGTCGTATCACAAAACAGAGAATGGTTTTACTGGATGTAATTCTGAGTGGCAATTGCACCAGCTGCAAGGAAATTTATTATAAAGCCTCTAAACTTGATTCCAAGATTGGAACGGCTACTGTATACCGTATGATGAATCTGTTAGAAGAGATTGGAGCCATCAGCCGGGTGAATTTATATGAAGTAACTTGTGAGACAGAGACAAAACCGGAAGAACATGTGATTGAACTGGATGACTGTTCAGTGCGTGTGCTGACAGAACCGGAGTGGACGAGAGTCATTGAACGGGGACTGCGGGCCTGTGGTTATATCGACCGGCAGAACGTGCGTCAGGTAAAATATGGAACAGTATAAATGCGAAGGATGTGGCAGTATTTTTGAACCTGTAAAAAGTCCTTGCATCTTTTGTAAGAGTGTGATATCTTATAAATAAGAATATGTTGTATGTAGTAAGAGTGGGCGTGAGTCCACTCTTCGTTGTTGTTATAGTGAAACCTGGGAAAGAAGGTGACAAATATGTCAAAACGTGAAGATTACGAAGCACGCACAGAAGCATTATTACTTCCTATTATGGAAGAAATGAATTTTGAACTGGTGGATGTGGAGTATGTAAAGGAAGGAAGCACCTGGTATCTGCGTGCCTACATCGATAAAGAAGGCGGCATTACCGTCAATGACTGTGAGGCTGTTGCCCGCAGAATGAACGATCTGCTGGATGAGGAAGATTTCATCGTAGATTCCTATGTTTTTGAGGTGAGTTCCCCTGGGCTTGGAAGACCGTTGAAAAAGGAAAAAGATTACAAGAGAAGCATGGGGAAAGAATTGGAGATTCGCACTTACCGTGCAATTAACCGTCAGAAAGAGTTTTATGGAAATCTGACCGCATATACAGATGATACGGTTACAATTCGCACCGAAGAGGACGAAGAACTGACATTTCAGAAAAACGAGATCGCACTGATCAGACTGGCATTTGATTTTTAGGCATTCGAAGAACAGGAGGAAAAGAAAAAATGGCTAAAAGCAGCAAAAACAGCAAAAACTCCGATAGCAGAGAGTTACTGGAAGCGTTAACAATTTTAGAGAAAGAAAAAAACATCAGCAAAGAGACACTTCTGGAAGCAATTGAGAACTCTTTACTGACCGCATGTAAAAACCATTTCGGAAAAGCAGACAATATCAAAGTTTCTATTGATCCGGAGACATGTGAATATCATGTATGGGCAGAGAAAACCGTTGTACAGGAAGTAGAAGATCCGCTGACAGAGGTAAGCTTTGCAGAAGCAATGATGATGAATGGCAATTATGGTCTGGGTGACGTGATCCATGAGGAGATTCATTCCAAAGATTTCGGACGTATTGCAACACAGAATGCAAAGAACGTAATTCTGCAGAAAATCCGCGAGGAAGAGCGTAAAGTGATCTATGATCAGTATTACGGAAAATCAAAAGATATTGTTACAGGTATCGTTCAGCGTTATATTGGCAACAATGTAAGCATCAACCTCGGTAAAGTGGACGCTGTCCTCAGTGAAAACGAGATGATTCCGGGAGAGACATTTGAGCCGACAGACCGTGTTAAAGTATATGTAATGGATGTAAAATCCACTTCCAAAGGACCGAAGGTGCTTGTGTCCAGAACACATCCGGAACTGGTAAAACGTCTGTTTGAAGCAGAGGTTGCAGAGGTTCGTGACGGTATCGTTGAGATCAAGAGCATTTCCCGTGAGGCAGGAAGCCGTACAAAAATGGCTGTATGGTCCAATGATCCGGACGTTGATCCGGTAGGCGCATGCGTTGGTATGAACGGTGCCCGTGTCAATGCCATCGTAGAAGAGTTAAATGGCGAGAAGATCGACATCATCAACTGGAACGAGAATCCGGCTATGCTCATTGAGAACGCATTAAGTCCGGCAAAAGTTATCTCCGTTATCGCAGATGCTGAGGAGAACAAAGCAAAAGTTGTTGTTCCGGATTATCAGCTTTCACTGGCCATCGGCAAAGAGGGACAGAATGCCCGTCTGGCAGCCCGCCTGACAGGATTCAAGATTGATATCAAGAGTGAGACACAGGCAAGAGAAGCCGGTGATTTTATGGATTACGAAGAAGATTACGAGGATGAAGAGTTCGCAGAAGATGATCTGAATCTGGATGAAGATTTTAATGAGACATCTTATGAGGAAGAGAATTCCTGCGTAGAAGACGATTTCGCAGCAGAAGAGGATAACGAGAATGACTAAGAAAAGTCCGATGCGCATGTGTGTGGGATGTCACGAAATGCGGGAAAAAAGAAATATGATCCGTGTTTTAAAAATGCAGGACAATACATTCTGTATTGATCCGGCGGGCCGCAAAAACGGTCGAGGCGCATATTTGTGCAAAAATCCGGTCTGCCTGGAACTGGCAGTAAAGAATCACGGATTGGAACGTTCATTCAAAATGAGTATACCAAAAGAAATAGTTGCAGATTTAACAGAGGAGATGAAAACGATTGCAGAATAACAGGATTTTATCCAGTCTGGGTCTTGCGCAGAAAGCAGGCTGTATCGCCAGTGGCGAGTATGCGGTAGAAAAAGCAGTAAAAGGCGGTCAGGCATGCCTGGTGATCGTAGCAGAGGATGCTTCGGATAATACGAAGAAAAAAATGAAAAATATGACAGACTTCTATGAGACACCTCTGCATGTTTACGGAAGCAAAGATGATCTGGGGCATTGCATCGGCAAAGAATACCGTTCTATGGTAGCGGTTCTGCAGCCGGGATTCGCAAAATCTGTCATGAAGCAGCTTGACAATAGGCCAACAACTGAATAGGGAGGAACTGGAATGGCAAAAATTAGAGTTCATGAGATCGCAAAAGAATATGATGTACCGGCGAAGGAAGTAATTTCTTTCCTTCAGGGACATAATATAGAAGTAACAAATTTAAGTTCACTGGAAGATAACGCAGTGGCACTGGTCAGAGGAAAATACGGAAAGCAGGCAGGTGCTGAAACAAAAGAGCGCCCGAAGAAAAAAGCAAGCATTTCCGCTGTATACAATCCTCAGAACAGCAAGATGGGAAATCGCCGTCCGAACGGAAACCGCAATGACCGTAACGGAGACCGTCCACAGCGTAACAACAGTGACAGACCGCGTAACAATAGCGGTGAGAGACCACAGCGCAGCAACAATGGTGAGCGCCCGCAGAGAAACAATGGTGACAGACCACGTTACGATGGTGAGCGTCAGCAGAGAAATAACGGTGACAGACCACGTTTTGACGGAGACCGTCAGCAGCGCAATAATGGTGACAGACCGCAGAGAAGATACGGTGACAGACCAAACAGACAGGAAAATGGTGATAGAAATGGCCGTTATGAAAGAAAAGACAACAATAATCAGAAAGGCTTCCAGGGCAATCGCGGCGGCGGTAATAATTTTGGAGGTAATCGAAACAATCGACAGGACGGTCAGAATCGTTCGAGAGAGACGAGAGGACATTTAGATCAGGAAATCTCACGTATGAACCGTGACAGCGCCAAGGCACCGATCGAAGAATTGCGTGGAAAAGAGAATACACACGCAAATAAAAAGAAAAACAAACAGGATTACGAGAGAAAGAACCGCAAACAGGAGCAGTACGTAAACCTGGAGAAGAAGACCGGACATAAAAAACGGAATGCGCAGCCACAGCCGCAGGCAGAAAAGAAGACCGATGAAGTTCGCAGCATTTCTCTGCCGGAAGTTATGACGGTACGTGAATTGGCAGAACGTATTGACGTACCGGCTTCAAAAGTCGTAGAAAAATTATTCATGCAGGGTATCCTTGCAACGGTAAACCAGGAAGTAGATTACGAAAAAGCAGAAGAGATCGCACTGGAGTTCAATTGCATTGCTGAGAAAGAAGAGAAAGTGGATGTCATTGCAGAACTTCTGAAAGAGGAAGAAGAGGATGAAAACACACTGGTTTCCAGACCGCCGGTTGTATGTGTTATGGGACACGTTGACCATGGTAAAACATCGCTGCTGGATGCAATCCGTGAGACGCATGTAACAGACCGTGAGGCGGGTGGAATTACACAGCATATCGGTGCATCTGTAGTTCAGATCAACGGACAGAAGATCACATTCCTTGATACACCGGGACATGAAGCATTTACCGCTATGCGTATGCGTGGAGCAAATTCCACAGATATCGCAATTCTTGTAGTTGCTGCCGATGACGGTATTATGCCGCAGACAGTTGAAGCAATCAGTCATGCAAAAGCTGCTGGCATTGAGATTATTGTGGCTATCAACAAGATTGATAAAGAGAGCGCAAACATTGATTATGTAAAACAGGGTCTTGCAGAGCAGGGACTGATTCCGGAAGACTGGGGCGGAAGCACGATCTGCGTACCAGTATCCGCACGTACAGGAGAAGGTATCACAGAACTTCTTGAGATGGTACTTCTGACTGCGGATATCCTGGAACTGAAAGCAAATCCAAAGAGAAAAGCCCGTGGTCTTGTTATCGAGGCACAGCTGGATAAAGGACGTGGAGCTGTTGCAACCGTTCTGGTTCAGAAAGGTACATTGAAAGTCGGAGAGCCGATCGCAGCAGGAAGCAGCTATGGTAAAGTCCGCGCAATGATCGATGATAAGGGAAGACGCGTGAAAGTAGCAGGTCCATCCACCCCGGTTGAGATTCTTGGACTGAACAGTGTACCGAATGCCGGTGAGGTATTTGTTGCATGCGATTCTGAACGGGATGCAAGAAGCTTTGCTGATACTTTTGTATCACAGAACAGAGAGAAAATGCTGGAGGAGACCAGATCCAGAATGTCTCTGGATGATCTGTTCTCCCAGATTCAGACAGGAAACTTAAAAGAACTTGAGCTGATCGTAAAAGCAGATGTTCAGGGTTCCGTAGAGGCTGTAAAACAGAGCCTGACAAAACTTTCCAACGAGGAAGTTGTTGTAAAAGTAATTCATGGTGGCGTTGGTGCTATTAACGAGTCCGATGTTTCCCTGGCTTCCGCATCCAATGCGATTATCATTGGATTTAATGTAAAACCGGATGCAACTGCAAAAGCAACTGCCGAGCAGGAGAAAGTAGATATTCGTCTGTACTCTGTTATTTACAAGGCCATCGAAGATATTGAGGCAGCCATGAAAGGTATGCTGGATCCGATCTTCGAGGAGAAAGTCATCGGTCATGCAGAAGTTCGTCAGATCTTCAAAGCTTCCGGCGTCGGCAACATCGCAGGTTCTTATGTCCTGGATGGTGTATTTGAGCGTAACTGCAAGGTTCGCATCACAAGAGAAGGCAAACAGATCTTCGAAGGTGATCTGGCTTCCCTGAAACGTTTCAAAGATGACGTAAAAGAAGTAAAAGCGGGTTATGAGTGTGGTCTTGTATTTGAAGGATTTAATGACATTGCAGAGTTTGATGTTGTAGAAGCATATAAGATGGTAGAAGTACCAAGATAATCTGGAGATGGCAGAATATGAGAAAAAACAGTATTAAAAATACACGTTTAAACGAAGAGGTAATGCGTGAGTTGTCCACCATTATCCGTAATGAGATCAAAGATCCGCGGATTCATGCGCTGACCACCGTGTCAGCGGTGCAGGTTGCGCCGGATCTGAAAACCTGTAAAGTATATATCAGTGTTCTTGGTGACAAAAAAGAGAAAGAAGACACCATTGCAGGACTGAAAAACGCAGCAGGCTACGCACGCCGCTGCCTGGCACAGTCCCTGAATCTGAGAAATACACCGGAGTTAAGATTTATTTTGGACGAATCCATCGAGTATGGTATCGAGATGTCCAAGAAAATTGATGCACTTACAGGCGGTAAAGAGGAAGAATAAGAGGATGAGCATGATTTCATTAGATTCATATCTGGATGGGATCACTACCGTTGCCATTTCCGGTCATATCCGGCCGGATGGCGACTGTGTAGGTTCCTGTCTTGCTGTATACAACTACATTTGTGACAATTATCCGGACATTATGGTGGATTTGTATCTGGAACCGATTCCGGATAAATTCCTGTTTCTGAAAAATGCAGATAAAATCCGTCATATGAAAGTGACGGACGGCAAAAAAGAGTATGATCTTTTTATTGCGCTGGACTGCGGTGATGTAGGACGACTTGGCCTGTCAGGCCAGTATTTTGAAGTGGCTAAAAGCACATTTTGCGTGGATCATCATATCAGTAATCAGTCCTTTGCGGATTTTAATTACATTTTCCCAAATGCAAGCTCTACTTCAGAGCTGGTGTATCAGCTGATGGATGCGGATAAGATCACGAAAGAGATTGCTGAATGTATTTATCTTGGAATCGTACACGATACCGGCGTATTCCAATATTCCTGCACTTCTTCCAAAACCATGGAGATTGCGGGAAAACTGATGGATAAGGGCATCAATTATTCCAGAATTGTAGACGAGACATTTTATATCCGTACCTTTGCGCAGCAGCAGATTCTTGGAAAAGCACTGATGGATGCAGAACTTCATTTTGAAGGAAAATGCATTTCCAGTGTGATCAAACGGAAACAGCTGGAAAAATTCCATGTGGAGCCGAAAGATCTTGACGGTATTGTGAGTACACTGCGTTCCACCGCGGGTGTGGAGACAGCTGTATTTGTATATCCGAATGAAAATGATACGTATAAAGTCAGCCTGCGTTCTGCTTCCTATGTAGATGTGGCTGAAATTGCCGTTGGATTTGGCGGCGGCGGACATTGCCGTGCAGCCGGTGCTTCCATTCAGGGAAAAGCAGATGAAGTCCTCAAAAAAGTGCTTGCAAAGATTGAAAAGCAGTTAAAGAACAAAGAGGAAGACGGATGTACAACGGAATCATAAATGTATACAAAGAAAAAGGTTATACTTCTTTCGATGTAGTGGCCCGGATGCGGGGCATCTGCGGTCAGAAGAAAATCGGTCATACCGGGACGTTAGACCCGGATGCGGAAGGTGTGCTGCCGGTCTGCCTTGGAAAAGCAACCAAAGTCTGCGATATGCTGACAGACTCAGACAAGGTATACCGGGCGGTGATGCAGCTTGGTGTGGAGACGGATACGCAGGATCTGACAGGAACTGTGTTAAAAATAGGAGAAACGTCAGAACTGACCGAAACAGAAGTGAGAGAGACGATCCTTGGATTTCAAGGAGAAATCCTTCAGGTTCCGCCGATGTACTCTGCATTGAAAGTAAATGGACAGAAATTGTGTGATCTGGCCAGAGCCGGTGTGACTGTAGAGCGCAAGGCAAGACCGGTCACGATTTATGCGATTCAGGTGGAAAGCGTAGAACTTCCGTATGTAACGATGACGGTTTCCTGCTCCAAGGGTACTTATATTCGTACATTGTGTCATGATATCGGACAGAAACTTGGCTGCGGTGCAGCCATGAAGAGTCTGGTGAGGCTACAGGCAGCAGGATATCGTATCGAAGATGCATATAAACTGGATAAACTGCAGGAGTTCAAAGAAGCCGGCATATTAAAAGATGTGGTAACACCAATTGAACATGTATTTGAAGTGTATCCGGTGCTGACGACGAAGCCGGAATTTGACATTATGTTAAAAAATGGGAATAAGATGGCGTTACAGCAGTTTCAGGAAACGATAAAACCGGAACCGGAAATGAAAGTACGCGTCCGGATGTCGGATGGACGTTTTGCGGCAGTTTATGAATATCGGGAAGATTTTGGACTGTTCCGTCCGTCAAAAATGTTTTTGGAGGATTAACGAGCAGGGATGAAATATATAAAAGATACATTGGATTTTAAAATTGAAGAACCTTCGGTTATTACTCTTGGCAAGTTTGACGGTCTGCACAGCGGTCATCGTTATCTGATGGAGGCTATGCAGAAAGGCAAGGAGCAGGGACTCAAGAGCGTGATCTTTACCTTTGACATTCCACCGAAAGCAATTCACAAAGATACGTATAATGTGTTATCTACCAATGAAGAAAAAGCACACATTTTTGCGGAAGCAGGGGTGGATTATCTGATCGAATGCCCGTTTACTGATGATTTCCGCCAGCTTTCCCCTTATGCATTTTTACAGATGCTAAAGGAAAAAATCAATGTAAAAATGATTGTGGCAGGCACGGATTTTCATTTTGGATTTCAGCGTGCCGGTTCCTTTCAAGAATTACAGCAGTATGCGGATGATCTCGGATATGAAGCGGTGATCGTTAAGAAAAAACAGTACAAAGGCGAGGATATCAGCAGTACGAGAATCCGTAAGGAGATCGCAGAGGGAAATATGGAAGAAGCCAATTATCTGCTTGGCTATTCTTATTTTCTCACCGGTCCGGTGCTTCACGGCAACGAGATCGGACGAACCATCGGAATTCCGACGGCGAATCAGCGTCCGGAAGAATTTAAACTGCTTCCGCCAAAAGGGGTGTATGCGGTAGAAATTCTGGCAGATGGAAAACAGTACGACGGAATCAGCAACGTGGGATGTAAGCCGACCATCGAAGGTGTCAATCCTATGGGCGTGGAGACGTTTCTGTTTGGCTATTCCGGAGATTTGTACGGAAAGGATATCAAAGTATCGTTCCTGAAGTTTATCCGCCCGGAGCGGAAATTTGGCTCTCTGGCAGAATTGAAGGCACAGATGGACCGGGATATTTTGGTTTGCAAGGAATATCTGGATACAGTTCATTCATCACATATATGCAGGGAATGATCATGTCTGCATGGGGAATTACCTGCATGTAGAGTGATGAGTGAAGGTGAGTGAACTGCAATAATATATGAAAAAGTGGTTTACAAGTCAGATGGAATATGATATATTAGATAGGCGTGAGTAAAAAGCCCATACTCAGTACCCGGACACTCCGACCGGTACTTAGTAAACACGCGTGATTGGGCGATTATAAAGAATAAAGGAGGAAATCAAGATGATTTCAAAAGAAAAAAAAGCAGCGATTATGGCAGAGTATGGTAGAACACCAAATGACACAGGATCACCGGAAGTACAGATCGCAATCTTAACAGCAAGAATCCAGGAGCTCACAGAGCATCTGAAAGAGAACCCGAAGGATCATCATTCCAGAAGAGGTCTTCTGAAAATGGTTGGTCAGAGACGTGGTATGCTTGCTTACCTTCAGAAAAAAGATCTGGAAGGTTATCGTGCACTGATCGCAAAATTAGGCATCAGAAAATAATAACAGTATAGCTGTCAGAATAGAGCGGAATTTCCGCTCTATTTTGGATTGGCGGGAGGGTTCATCCGAGACCGCTGATGTGTGCAAAAGGAGATTTTTACAGTTCACACGCGCATATCAAGCATGTCTGCGACATCAAGAATATCTGTACAAGTGAACTGGGGTTTGCCCAGATCAGTAGTTTCGGGTCTCCTGCCACAGTAAAGAAGGAGAGAAAATAATGAAGAAAACCTATTCAATGGAATTGGCCGGAAGAACATTAAGCGTTGATATCGGTCGTGTAGCTGCACAGGCAAATGGAGCAGCTCTTATGCATTATGGTGATACAGTTGTATTATCTACAGCAACTGCATCTGAAAAACCGCGTGAGGGAATCGATTTCTTCCCATTAAGCGTAGAGTTTGAAGAGAAAATGTATTCTGTAGGAAAAATCCCGGGTGGATTTAATAAACGTGAGGGAAAAGCATCCGAGAATGCTGTTTTAACAGCACGTGTTATCGATCGACCGATGCGTCCATTATTCCCGAAGGATTACAGAAATGATGTTACTTTAAATAACATGGTAATGAGCGTTGATCCGGAGTGCCGTCCGGAGCTTCTTGCAATGCTGGGTTCCGCTATCGCAACAAGCATTTCTGATATTCCATTCTGTGGACCGTGTGCAACCACACAGATCGGTATGGTAAACGGCGAATTTGTTGTAAACCCATCTCAGGCAGACTGGGATAACGGAGATCTTCAGTTGACGGTTGCATCTACTTCTGAGAAAGTAATCATGATCGAAGCAGGCGCAAACGAGATCAAAGAAGAGAAGATGATCGAGGCTATTTATATGGCTCATGAGATCAACCAGACAATTATCGAGTTCATCAACAAAATGGTTGCTGAGATTGGCAAACCAAAACATGAATATACAAGCTGTGCAGTTCCGGAAGAGATGTTCGCTGCAATGCGTGAGATCGTAACACCGGAAGAGATGGAAGAAGCAGTATTTACTGATGTTAAACAGATTCGTGAGGAGAATATCCGTGCCATCACAGAGAAACTGGAAGAGGCATTTGCAGAGAACGAAGAGTGGCTTGCAGTTCTTGGCGAGGCAGTATACCAGTATCAGAAAAAGACCGTTCGAAAGATGATCTTAAAAGATCACAAACGTCCGGATGGACGTGCCATCACACAGATCCGTCCGTTGGCAGCAGAAGTTGACCTGCTCCCTAGAGTTCATGGTTCTGCTATGTTTACGCGTGGACAGACACAGATCTGTACCATCACAACTCTGGCTCCGTTATCTGAGGTTCAGAAAGTAGACGGACTGGATGAGAATATTACAAGCAAACGTTACATGCATCACTACAACTTCCCATCCTATTCTGTAGGTGAGACAAAACCGTCCAGAGGACCGGGACGTCGTGAGATCGGACACGGAGCATTAGCTGAGAAAGCATTAGTGCCGGTACTTCCGAGTGAGGAAGAGTTCCCGTATGCAATCCGTACTGTATCTGAGACATTTGAGTCCAACGGATCTACTTCTCAGGCAAGTATCTGTGCATCTACCATGTCTCTGATGGCAGCAGGTGTGCCAATCAAGAAACCGGTTGCAGGTATTTCCTGTGGTCTGGTAACAGGCGAGACAGATGATGATTACATCGTCCTGACAGATATCCAGGGTCTGGAAGACTTCTTTGGCGACATGGACTTTAAAGTAGCCGGAACACAGGATGGTATCACAGCAATCCAGATGGATATCAAGATTCACGGACTGACAAGACCGATCGTAGAGGAAGCTATCGCAAGAACACGTGAAGCGAGACTTTACATTCTGGATGAAGTTATGAAACCTGCTATCGCTGAGCCGAGAGCACAGGTTGGAAAATATGCACCAAAGATCATCTCCATGCAGATCGATCCACAGAAAATCGGTGATGTTGTTGGTCAGAGAGGAAAGACGATCAATGCAATCATTGAGCAGACTGGTGTTAAGATTGATATTACAGATGATGGTTCCGTATCTATCTGTGGTACAGACGCAGACATGATGAACCGCGCAGCAGAGCTGATCCGTATTATCGTAACAGATTTCGAGGCAGGACAGATCCTTTCTGGTAAAGTTGTAAGTATCAAAGAGTTTGGCGCATTCATTGAGTTCGCTCCTGGTAAAGAGGGAATGGTTCATATTTCCAAGATATCCAAAGAGCGTATCAATCGTGTAGAAGACGTTTTGACACTTGGTGACAAGGTTACCGTTGTATGCCTTGGAAAAGACAAGATGGGAAGAATGAGCTTCAGTATCAAAGATGTAAAATCATATTAATGAAATAAAGACAAAAAACCGGTGGGCGTGAGCTTACCGGTTTTTTGGTGAAAATAAAAAGGTTTCTGAATGACAAAATCTTGGCAGACAGAAACCGGACACAATGCGTTTATGCAGAATATATTACTATATGGAAAGAATTTTAAAATATATTTATGCATCTGCCGCGTATAGACAGGGGATTTTTGGACAGGGTATTCTGGTTGCGGTGCTGGATACGGGAATTTATCCCCATGCGGATCTGCAGGGGAGAATCATCGGATTTCAGGATTATATCAGGCAGCGGCCGCAGCCATATGATGATAACGGACATGGCACACATATCAGCGGAATTATAGGAGCCGGTGGGAAGGGAGTCGTTCATGGAGTTGCACCGGGATGCTATCTGTGGAGCTGCAAAGTACTGGATAAAAATGGAAATGGTAAAATTCTGGATACCTGTCAGGCAGTGGAAGATATTGTGGCATACAATAAAAAGCATTCACAGAAAATCCGAATCATTAATATTTCTGTGGGTATGCTGGAACGGGTGCAGCCCGAACTGCAGAAGCGTCTGCTGAGTAGCGTGGAACGCGCCTGGGATCAGGGTATCGTGGTTCTGGCAGCAGCCGGAAATAACGGTCCCGGCGAAAATACCGTGACCAGTCCCGGAATTTCGAAGAAAATCATTACTGTGGGAAGTCTGGACACAGTAAATGAGAACAGACGGGAACCAAGCCTGTATTCCGGGCGGGGACCTACGGAAGCCTGTGTGGTCAAACCGGAGATTCTGATGCCCGGAACCGATATCATCAGCTGTGGTACGCGATCGGGCGCTTATGTCAGAAAGAGTGGTACGTCTATGGCGGTACCAATTGTATCGGGAATGATAGCGTTGCTACTGTGCAAATATCCGGCTATGACGCCAAATGAGGTGAAATTACAGTTGTACCGAAGTGCGGATCGTTCCGGTATGGATCAGAAATTTAAATGCTGGGGAACGGTGAATCTGAAAAAACTGTTGTCTGCATATTAAAAAGTAATCTTTATGAAAGAGACAGAGTGAAATTTGTAATTTTACTTCTTAATATAATTTCCACAATCGAATGGATTAATTTGTCGTTGCAATGTGCGTAGGATCAGATAGGAAAAAACGGCAAAGAATCTGTCCCCATGCATCTTTTAACGTAAGCAGAGGAATACTTTCGGCGGCCAGCAGATTGACAGATCCGACAATTTCTCCATTCAGTGAATACACGGCTTTGCCAATCACGTCATCTTTTTCAATTGGAGCTTCTGCAATATCTGGAAGCTCTAATTTTTTGTTGAGTTCTCCGGCTGTATTTGCAGTATCCAGATAGCGGAAGTCAGATTGATATTTTAACGTGAGAAACGACTGCCGTCCTCTGGAAACCATAATTTCCGGTAACGTATCGGTGTTTTCATCTGTATACACACGACAGTTGGTAAACCCCCATTCAAACAGTGCCTTGACATCAGCAATCCGCTCTTTGCTGCTGGGCGCATGGAGCACGACGGCAATCAGATTTATGTTGTCTTTACTGGCTGTGGCAGACAGAAACCAGCCGTGGAGGTAAAACCGGTTTTCAGACCGGTGGCATAAGGATACTGCTTGATCAAGTGGTTGGTGTTGCTGAGGGTAAAGGTAGTGTCGCCACGAGCGGTGTGGTGTGTGATATCTTCCATCCAGATGGAGGTGTAGTGAAAAATGTCCGGATATTTTGTGGTGAGTTCCCGTGACATCAGGGCAATATCCCGGGCGGTGGAATAGTGGTTTTCTGCATCCAGACCGCAGCAGTTTACAAAATGCGTCTGTGTCATGCCAAGGGTGGCGGCCATATCGTTCATCTGCTGGACGAAAGCTTCTTCACTTCCGGCAATCCATTCTGCCATGGCGACACAGGCGTCATTAGCACTGGCCACCACGATGCATTTGATCAGTGTTTCTACTGTCTGGACTTCACCTTCTTCCAGATAAACCTGAGAACCGCCCATTCCGGCTGCCTGCATGGAGATGGTGACGGCATCTTCCAGATGAATCTGACCGGAATCTAAAGCCTGAAAAATCAGCAGCAACGTCATGATCTTGGTGACGCTGGCCAATGGGCGTTGCTCGTCAGCGTTTTGCGCGTATAGAACCGTTTCGGTGTCCGCATCCATCAGAAGTGCACTGGAAGACGTCAGTGTGAGAGTAGGAGATGCCGTATTTGGGGAAGGATTCTCAGACTCTGCATCTGAGTCAGTATTGGTATTGGAATTCGTATCAGAAGTTGTTTCCAGATAAATATTGTTCAAATTCTGAGCATTGCCCGTGTATACAAAAGTTGGCAGACATAAAGTTATAGATAAAAACAGTGTGAAGATAAATTTCATAAGCAACCTGAGAAAGTGATTTATTCTATATGTATGAATGGTACGAAGGATATATGAACTCTGTAACCGATGGATCAAAAAAAGTATTTGATAAAAAATAAGAAAAAACTTGAATTTTCACAGGGATTCAGTACAATAGTGTAAGATTGGAGAAAATGTGGCCTATGGAATTAAAGGTAAAACTGGAAGTATTTGAAGGTCCTCTGGATCTTTTGCTTCATTTGCTTGATAAAAATAAAGTAAGTATTTATGATATTCCAATCGTGGAGATTACAAACCAGTATCTGGAATACATTCGTGAAATGCAGAGACAGGATCTGAACATTATGAGTGAATTTCTTGTAATGGCGGCGACTCTGCTGGAAATCAAATCAAAATGGCTTCTCCCAAAAGAAGAGAGCGAAGAGGAAGAAGAAATTGATCCGCGAGCGGAACTGATGGAACAGCTGTTGCAGTACAAGTTGTTTAAATATATGTCTCAGGAACTGAAGGACAGACAGATTGATGCCGGACGTCGCTTGTTTAAAAATCCGTCGATCCCGGAAGAGGTGCGCTCTTATGAGGAACCGCTAGATCTGGATGAACTGACGAAGGGCTATGACCTGGCAAAGCTTCATGCGATTTTTGAGTCTGTGATGAAAAAGCAGGTGGACAAGCTGGACCCGATCCGTTCCCGGTTTGGAAAAATTGAGCGGGAGGAAGTATCCCTGGATAAAAAGATGATCTATCTGGAGATGTACTGTCAGGAACATCCGAAATTTTCTTTTCGGAATCTGTTGGAACGTCAGGGAAGCAAGGTGGAGATTATCGTTACGTTCCTTGCGGTGCTGGAATTTATGAAAACCGGAAGGATACAAATCGCTCAGGAGCGTCTGTTTGATGAAATTTACATTACCGTCTGCCCACAGACGCAGGCAGCGATGGAGGTACAGGAGTAGTTGAAGATGAAAATAGAAGAATATGAAGCAGCTGCGGAGGCCATTCTGTTTACAATGGGAGATTCCGTAGAATTAAAAAAACTTGCATTTGCCCTGCAGGTGAGTGAGCGGGAGGCGGAACTGATCGTGCAAAATCTGTCTGACCGATATAAAAACCAGAACTGTGGTCTGCAGATTCTGGAACTGGATGGTGCATATCAGATCTGTACGAAGCCGTCTCAGTATGAATATCTGATCAGGATTGCAAAACAGCCGCGGAAGCAGGTGCTGACAGATGTTTTGCTGGAAACGCTGTCTATTGTTGCGTACAAGCAGCCGGTGACAAAAGTAGAAATTGAAAAGATTCGCGGAGTATCCTGCGAGCATGCCATTAATAAGCTTCTGGATTATGGGCTGATTCAGGAAGCGGGACGTCTGGATGCGCCGGGCAGACCGATTCTGTTTGGAACCACAGAAGAGTTCCTTCGATGTTTTGATGTGCAGTCCGTGGAGGAACTTCCTGACATGAACCCGGATAAAGTGGAGGAACTGAAGCAGGAAGCGGAGGAAGAAGTGCAGCTTCAGCTGAAACTATAGCTAAATAAAAGGGAAAAAAGTAAACAAAAATAAATTTTGTTTTTACACGAATTCGTTGAAAAATCTTGTTAATGAATTAACTACTGTAAAGAATAGACAAATAGAAATAGAATTAATGGTGTATGTTGCACAAAAACAAAGAAGAGTGATAGGGTTGAACCGACTAACAGGAAACCCGGTCACTCTTTTCTCAGTATTGAAAAAAATACAATATTATATTAATATTTGACACATGAGAGTTGCAAAACATGTATGGATATGTAAAAAATACACAAAAGAATGATATTTTGGGGCGATCAAGCCAATTCAAATGTAATGCAGCGGACTTTACAGTAGTAAAGGATTTAGGAGGATAGGATATGAGCAGATTATCAGTAGTATCAGCTGACAAAGTAAATTCTACGACAGAACAGCTTATGAAAGAATTTACACAGCGAATTGTGGCAAATCCGCCGGGAGTCTGTCCGGTAGATATGCAGCTGGCATTTTTGAAAGTATGCCATGCACAGACATGTGGAAAATGTGTTCCGTGCCGAATCGGTCTGGGACAGTTGGAAGGACTTCTTGAGAAAGTCCTGGACAATGAAGCAACCATGGAAACACTGGAACTGATCGAGGAGACTGCAGAGAATATCAAAAACTCTGCTGACTGTGCCATCGGTTTTGAATCCGCACGTATGGTGCTGGCCGGACTGGAAGGTTTCAGGGAAGACTATATTTCCCATATTACAGAGCACAGATGTCTTGGATCATTCGAACAGCCGATCCCTTGTGTGACACTTTGCCCGGCGCATGTGGATATTCCGGGATATATTGCGCTGGCTGGCGAGGGACGCTGTGAGGACGCACTCCGTCTGATACGTAAGGACAACCCGTTCCCAACTGCCTGTGCCTTGATCTGTGAGCATCCATGTGAGGCAAGATGCCGCAGAAATATTATTGATGATTCCATCAATATCCGTGGTATGAAACGCTACATCGTAGACAATGCACCGTCTGATAAAGTGCCGGTTCCGGCATGTGCAGAGTCCACAGGTAAAAAAGTTGCCATCATCGGTGGTGGCCCAAGTGGATTGACAACTGCATATTTCCTGCAGTTAATGGGACATCAGTGTACGGTATTTGAAGAGAAAAAACAGCTGGGCGGTATGCTGCGTTACGGTATTCCAAATTACCGTTTCCCAAGAGAACGACTTCAGGAGGATATTGATGCCATTCTTTCTAGCGGTGTGGAAGTGAAATTAAACGCAAGCATTGGAACCGAAGAAATGAAGCAGATCCAGCAGGAGTATGATGCAATCTACGTGGCTATCGGTGCACATACAGATAAAAAATTAGGTCTGGAAGGTGAGGAAAGCAAAAACGTGATTTCTGCTGTTGATATGCTGCGTGAGATCGGTGATGGAGAATATCCGGATTACACCGGTAAACGTGTCGTAGTCGTTGGCGGCGGAAACGTAGCGATGGACTGTGCGAGAACAGCAATGCGTGCAAATGCAGAGACTGTAAGTATCGTATACCGCAGACGTCAGGAAGATATGACAGCACTTCCGGCAGAGGTGGAAGGAGCGATCGCAGAGGGTATCGAACTTGTTACTTTAAAAGCTCCGCTTCGCGTGGAAGCCGATGCAGAGGGCAAAGCATGTGCACTCTGGGTACAGCCACAGATCATCGGACCGGTAAAAGGTGGCAGACCTTCTCCACGTAAGGCAAACAAACCAGAGGAACGTATGGAGTGTGATATCGTTCTCGTTGCCATTGGACAGGATATCGTATCCCAGCCATTTGCTGAGTTCGGAATGGCTGTTAATCGTGGACGTATTGTCGCAAATGAAGGCGGTGCGGCAAATATGGTCGGCGTATATGCTGGCGGCGACTGTGTATCCGGACCAGCCACTGTAATTAAGGCCATTGCAGCAGGTAAAGCTGCAGCTGCAAATATTGATGAGTATCTTGGCTATCATCACCCGATCAGCTGTGATGTGGAGATTCCACAGCCGATGTTGAATGATAAAGTACCGTGCGGACGTGTCAACCTTCAGGAAGTAGAAGCATGGGCAAGAAAGACAAACTTTGAAGGAATTGAACTTCCGATGAGCTGTGAGGAAGCAGTACAGGAAGCAAGCCGCTGCTTACGATGTGATCGTCATGGCTGTGGCACACTGAGAGGAGGCAGAGAGTTCGAATGGTAAATTTAACAATCAATAATAAAAAAATTCAGGTACCGGAAGGTACTACAATTCTGGCAGCTGCCGCTCAGGCCGGAATCAAAATCCCGACATTGTGCTATTTAAAAGAAATCAATGAGATCGGAGCCTGCCGTGTCTGCGTGGTAGAAGTCGAGGGCAAGGAGACTCTGGTTGCATCCTGTAATACAGCAGTAGAAGAAGGGATGGTCGTATATACAAACAGCTACAAAGCGCAGCATGCACGACGTATGAACGTACAGCTGATCCTGTCTGAGCATGATGCACATTGTGCTTCCTGTGTCAGAAGTGGAAACTGTACACTGCAGACAGTGGCAAATGAGCTGAATATCGGAGATGTTCCGTTTGGCGAAAAATACGAGCAGAACGAGTGGCCGCAGGATTTCCCGCTTATTCGTGATGCCAGCAAATGTATTAAATGTATGCGTTGCGTGCAGATCTGTGATAAAGTACAGGAGCTGAAAGTCTGGGATGTGATCAATACCGGAAAACGTACCAGCGTTGGTGTATCCGGCAGAAAGCAGATCACAGAGTCTGACTGCGCAATTTGTGGACAGTGTATCACACACTGTCCGGTTGGCGCACTGCGGGAACGAGATGATATTGATAAATTAATGGATGCTGTACATGATCAGGAAAAAATTGTTGTTGTTCAAATCGCGCCTGCTGTTCGTGCAGCCTGGGGTGAAGGCCTTGGACTTCCACGGGAGATGGCCACAGAAAAGAGAATGGCAGCAGCAGTGCGTGCCCTTGGTGTTGACTATGTATTTGACACGAATTTCTCCGCCGATCTGACTATTATGGAAGAGGGAAATGAGTTCCTTGAGCGTATGACTCATGCGGACGAGTATTCCTGGCCAATGTTTACTTCCTGCTGCCCGGGATGGGTACGTTTTATCAAATCCCAGTATCCGGACATGGTGAAAAATCTGTCTACTGCGAAATCTCCGCAGCAGATGTTTGGTGCGGTGGCAAAATCCTATTATGCACAGATACTGGATGTTGATCCTTCCAGAATCTTCAGTGTTTCTATCATGCCATGTGTGGCAAAGAAACATGAGTGTGCAATTCCGGTTATGAATGATGCGGGAGCAGGTCAGGATGTAGATGTTTCCCTGACAACCAGAGAACTGGATCGTGTATTGAAAGCAGAACTGATTTCTCCGGCATTCCTGGAGGAAGAGGAGTTTGATCAGCCGCTGGGTGTTGGATCCGGTGCAGGTGTTATTTTTGGTGCTACCGGCGGTGTTATGGAAGCTGCCCTGAGAACAGCATACTATGTATTAAATGGCAAAAATCCGGATCCGGATATGTTCCAAACAGTACGTGGTATGGACGGCATCAAAGAAGCAGAAGTAGAGATCGCAGGTATCAAGATTAAAGCAGC
>NZ_CAKRAS010000051.1 GCF_934295145.1 uncultured Eubacterium sp.
AAAGGTGAAGCATAGTGTTAAAGTTTAAGAAAACAAACTATATTACAGTTCCGCGAAAAGAGCAGGATATCCCAGAGGGCATGTGGATCAAATGTGACGCATGCGGGGAATTACTTTACAAAGAAGATGTGGTGCATAATCACTATTCCTGCTATAAATGCGGCAAATATTTCCGTCTTTCCACAAAGCGCAGACTGCGCATGGTTGCAGACAAGCAGTCTTTTGAAGAGTGGGATACTGGTCTTCAGACAGCAAATCCCCTAGAGTATCCGGGGTATCCGGAAAAATTGGACGGATTAAAGGAAAAACTTCATGTTGATGAAGCTGTGACAACTGGTATATGTACCATCAAAGGCGAGAAAACAGTGATAGCAGTGTGCGATGCCCGTTTTCTCATGGGAAGTATGGGATATGTGGTAGGTGAAAAAATTACCCGAGCGGTGGAAAAAGCGACAGAAATGAAACTTCCGGTTATTATTTTCTGCTGTTCCGGCGGTGCCCGCATGCAGGAAGGAATGGTTTCCCTGATGCAGATGGCGAAAACATCCGCAGCGTTAAAGAAACATTCCGATGCAGGACTGTTATATATTTCCGTGCTTACCGATCCGACTACTGGTGGCGTGACTGCAAGTTTTGCCATGTTAGGTGACATTATTCTGGCAGAGCCGGGTGCATTGGTAGGATTTGCAGGTCCACGTGTCATTGAGCAGACCATCGGACAGAAGTTGCCGGAAGGTTTTCAACGTGCAGAATTTCTGGTAGAACATGGTCTGATCGACGGAATTATCCGTCGTGAGGACATGAAAGATACACTGGCACGTTTGTTGCATATGCATACGCAGAAGGCATCTGTGGATACCATTGAGGCAGTAGAAATGTCTGATATCATGCATGAGCAGAAAAAGAAAAAAGGAAAAATGACGGCCTGGGATCGTGTGATGACAGCGAGATCTTCCGACCGACTTACTTCATTGGATTATATTCATGAGATTTTCAGTGATTTCGAGGAATTTCACGGGGATCGTCATGTGGATGATGATGGGGCAACTGTAGGTGGTATTGCTTATCTGGATGGATGTCCAGTTACGGTGATCGGGCAGCAGAAAGGAAGAACTACCAAAGAAAATATTACGCGAAACTTTGGTATGCCGTCTCCGGAGGGATATCGCAAGGCGTTACGCCTGATGAAACAGGCAGAAAAATTTCACCGTCCGATCATCAACTTTATTGATACGCCGGGTGCGTTTCCAGGGCTGGAAGCCGAGGAACATGGACAGGGTGAGGCAATTGCCAGAAACCTGTATGAGATGGCGGCATTGAAAGTACCTGTGCTCAGTATCGTGATTGGTGAAGGTGGTAGCGGCGGTGCACTGGCACTGGCTGTAGGAAACAAAGTCTTGATGCTGGAAAATGCGACCTATACAATTCTTTCACCGGAAGGATTTGCATCAATTCTCTGGAAAGATGGAAAACGTGCACCGGAGGCAGCAGATCTGATGAAAGTAACGGCAAAAGAGCTGATGAAAATGGGAATCGTGGATGATGTCATTGACGAGCCGATGCCGGCCTGTGAAGAAAATCTGGTGGAACTCAGTAAAGATATGAAAAACCGGATTCGTGGTTTTCTGGCAGAAAATCTTGGAAAAAAACCGGAAAAACTTGCCGAAGAACGGTATGCGCGGTTCCGGAAATTCTAGTTTTTCGATGTAAGGAACAAGATGAAAAAACTCCAATGCAGGCACGACCGATTTCCTATCTTCGCTGCGCCGCTTATCTCCGACCGCTCCCGCGAACTCACCAACAGCAAAAACGGCTGTTGGCTCAAACACGCTCCCGCGGTCGGGCTATGCTCGCTTCGATGACGGAAATCCGTCTACCGCCTCGCCTTGGAGTTTTTCCCATCTTTGTTCTATTTACGCGACGGCACCGCGTGCCACGCATGTATCTAGGAACTTGGTATACAGTATCATTGTGTAGAAAGTTATTAATTTTATAACTGAAATGGCAAAATAAAAGAATCCTTCTGTGACAAGCGATTAAGTGAACGACTGAGTTTTGCGAGTTTTGCGCGAGCGGGAAACGACCAGCTTTTATCGGAGTTGGAAGTGAGCGCGATAAAACCGAAGCAAAACGAGGGTAGTGAACGTCTAGCTGTTGCAGAAGGATTTTTTTACTTTGCCCTACATAATATTAAATTTTAGCCAATACCATAAACAAAAATTACAGGCGTCGTATCAATTCCCACCAACCCATGGATACGATCGGCGGCATGATTTTACAGAACAGCCGATGTACAAAACAGACCGGTCCCGGAGTGGATACCCAAAGTCCGAGTTTGTTATCCAGCAAAGCAAGACGTACCACGGATTTTGTCTTAGAAGCCAGTGGAAAGTGATGTACGGCATGAGCTGCTTTTGGGTTGTCGGTATCTTTTGCAACACCGATAAATTCGGTATCTTTGATCCAGTACGGGCAGACCGCTGTCACATAAATCTGTTTTCCAATCAATTCCCAGCGAAGTGCCTGACTGTAACGGAGTAGAAATGCTTTGGATGCGGCATATACATTAAGCCCCTGCATTGGTTGAAAACCGGCAGTGGAACAGATCTGCAAAATTCTGGAATCTTTGTCAAAATGTGGCATACAGATTGCCGTCATATGAACGGCTGCTTTACAGTTCAGGTCGATCATATGGGTTAATTCTTCCGGCTGCAATGTAAATGGACCGCCAATTTTAGCAAGACCGGCAGCGTTGACCAGATATTTGACAGTAGGGGCTTCAATATCCAGTTTATCCTGAAAATCTTTCATCTGTTCCTCATCTGTAATGTCCATCGGCATAGCAGCACCGACACAGATTCCTGTGGCAGAAATTTCCTGTGCCAGAGCAAGCAGAGGTTCTTTCCGTCTGGCAAGCAGCCAGATTTCATCAATTTCAGAAGCATAGTTTTGACAGATCTGCAAAGCAAATTCACGTCCGAGACCACTGGAAGCACCAGTGATAATTGCAATATTCATATATATAAAATCCTCCGGATTATTTAAAAAAAGTTGCCGTGCTATCAATAGAATTTCCATAATAAAAATAGTGATAGAACTTCTATTATCTTATAACAAATGCGAGTCCTACGCAAGTCATCGAGAAATAAACAACAGAGAGAATAGGTAAATAATTTGCTTATGCCGCAAATAGAATGAAAAATTGTAAAAATATTTTTGTACCTGATATTGTTATAAAAATCAGGTTACATACAGGTAGAACTATGATAAGATGATTTGGTGGAAATTACAGAAAGTTAAGAGGACGTGTTAATGAATAAAAATTATAAATGCATCAACAGTTTTACACTGAAAATGATCGCTATTGTAACAATGGTCATTGACCATGTGGGCGCTGTACTGTTTCCGATGAACATGATATTTCGTTATATTGGAAGAATTTCATTCCCACTGTTTGTGTTTTTACTTGTGGAGGGAAGTATTCATACCAGCAAGATTCGAAAATATGAATTGAGGATGTTTCTGTTTGCATTGATTTCGGAAATTCCGTTTGATTTGGCTTTTTCAAACGAAATTGTGGATATTCATTCCCAGAATGTGTTCTGGACATTGACGATTGGTCTTGTAATGTTGGATTTAATCCAGAATGGAGCATCTTACGTGAAATTACATAAAGGAAAGAAGATGCAGCTGGCTTGGATCGAAGGACAGCCGATTCCGACAATCTGGCAGTTTGTTGTAGTTGCAGTTTGTGGTTGTGTGGCACAGGCATTGCAGACAGATTACGGTGCAGGTGGTATCTTATTGATTTATTTTATCTGGATGCTGCATGAGAACGTGATTGGACAGGCAGTGACATTTGTCATTATTTCGCTACTGTTCTTCGGAAGCGTGGAACTACCGGGTGTGATTGCCTTTTTGCCAATCTTTTTGTATAATGGGAAGAAAGGACCATCGGCAAAATATGTATTTTACGCATTTTATCCGGTGCATTTGTTTATTTTACATTTAATACAGACGAGTACTGCATTTGTGTTTATCACATTTTAAATATGATGTTTTGCATGGCTATGGTAGAAGGATGCATGTGATATTTTGCGTGTGATTTTAGTTCGAGTAAGTTGGAAATCCTTCGATTGGGAAGTTAAAACGGGAGGCATATTTTTTGAAATTCTGGAAACATTTAAAGACAATTAATCATCATAAAATGCTGGTCATGAAAGGCTGTTTTCGGGTAGGTCTGTACAAGCAGGGATTAATGCATGATCTGTCAAAATATATGCCGTCGGAGTTTTTTGTTGGCTGTAAATATTATCAGGGAGATGTCAGCCCGAATAATGCGGAGAGAATGGCTAAGGGGTATTCTTCTGCGTGGCTGCATCACAAAGGGCGCAACAAGCACCATATGGAATATTGGATTGATTACGGAATGCCGTCAGAACCGGCAATAGTAGGTATGCGTATGCCGGACAAATATGTGGTGGAAATGTTTATCGATCGTATGTCTGCTTCGAAAAATTATCAGAAAGAAAAATATACGGATTGCAGTGCACTGGAATATTACCTACATGGCAAAGATCGTCATATTATGCATCCGGAAGTACGGGAACTACTGGAAAAATTGTTGTATATGCTGGCAGATGAAGGAGAGGATGTGACCTTTGATTATATCCGCAGAGAAGTTTTGCACAACAGAAAAAGATGATTATGGTTCAATATGTACCTTTATTTAGTATAGTGAGAAAAAATATTAGAAATCGTTTAACATAATAAAGAATAATAAAGTGTCGGAAGGTATGTGTAGCTTTTATCTCAGTCAAAGTGATTATGACTGAGATAAGAACTGTTGCATATCTTCCGGCAGTTTTGCATTTATGGTTAATTTTTCTCTGGTGATTGGGTGTGTAAAAGTCAGGGATGAACAATGCAGTGCCTGACGGTTCATGGAGTGATTTTCCGGATGATACAGAAAATCTCCGAGAAGCGGATGCCCGATGTGTTTCATGTGTACCCGAATCTGATGGGTGCGCCCAGTTTCCGGTTTGACACGAACCAGAGAAATCTGTTCGTTAGTCCATTCCCGGATAAAATGTGTCACGGCAGGATCACCATTTTCAAAATTCACGCATCGCTCAATGACAGAATCTGCGGCACGGCAGATTGGTGCATCGATCGTTCCTTCTTCTGGAGTAACACCGTCACAAAGTGCCAGATATTCTTTCTGAATCTGTTTTTGCTGCATCGCTTTGGACAGGACAGAAGCAGAAAGCATGTGTTTGGCCAGAAGTGTGACACCGGTGGTATCCCGATCCAGTCGCGTGATACAACGGAAGGTATAAGGTATCTGCTGTGCGGTATAATACCACAGCACGCCATTTGCCAGCGTCTGCTCATAATGGTTGATGGAAGGATGAATCGGCATATTGGCAGGCTTGTCAATGACCAGAATGTCTTCATCTTCATACAAAATGGAGAGCAGCATTTCGTTTGGCACGATATTATCGGAGCCTTCGTTTTCCTCTATGTGGATGTGAAGGGTATCTCCAATGTGGAGCGTTTCGTTTACATAACTCCAGATGCCATTCTTTAAAATGCTTTCTGGTGTTTTTTTCAAATGTACGATTAAGTTGGAAGAGTAGCCGTGTTCCTTTAAAAATTGAAGGATGCTGTCGGTCTCTTTGGTAATTTTATAATCTAAATTTCGAATCATATTATGAAAATGAAAAATTGCATATCGATATCACATAAAAATATGCATAGTTTATGAGTGTCTATTTTTGCTGAAGTAAGTTATATACTATAGTATATAATAATGTGGTATAATATCTTCATAGTGTCCGTCCGGCATCCGGAAACCACCCGGAATAACGCCAAGTTTTGTAAAACCAATGCGTTCATATAAGTGCAGGGCATGAGTGTTGGAAGCAACAACGGCATTAAACTGCATGATGCGGAATCCTTTTTCTTTTGCCATAGCAAGACAGTCAAGGACTAGTTTTTCACCGATATGCTGTCCGCGGGTATCACGGCGAACGGCGTAACTTGCATTGCAGATGTGACCGCAGCGTCCAACATTATTTGGATGCAGAATATAGAGTCCTATAATTTTATTATCTTCGCTATTTATGGCAATGCCAGTGTAAGTCTGTTCCCTAAAAAACCGGTCACCGGTTTCGGCGGTCAGATTTTCTTCCTGTGGAAAGGCGAGACCATCTTCGACAACCTGATTCCATACTTCGGCTGCTTGGGCAGCATCAGCTGTCTGATATTCTCTGATTTTTATATTCATAAAATGTTTTCTCCTTTTATAATCGAAATGGATATCAGATATGATTATATATTGTTATCTGTTACTTGACAATTCCAAATTTCCGTGGAATGCTGTTTGAGTAATGAGATCGACGATAGAGCTGAATGATGTTTCAGACTACATAGTAAAAATGGAATAAATCAGATAAATCAAAGAACGGAGAAAAACATGTATTTTGAATATGGAGAAACAGAAATAGAATATCTGAAGCAAAAGGATAAAAAGTTAGCGGAAGTGATAGAAGTACTTGGAATGATTGAAAGAACCGTGGACACGGATCTGTTTTCTTCCGTAGTGCATCACATCATTGGCCAGCAGATTTCTACGAAAGCCCAGAAAACAATATGGCAGCGGATGCAGGATGACCTTGGAACCATTAATGCGGAAACGATTCTGAAAGCGGGGATACCGCGATTGCAGGCATATGGAATGACATTTCGCAAAGCAGAATATCTGATGGATTTTGCAGAAAAAATAAAAAATGGGGAATTTGATCTGGATGCTGTGTGGCAGATGTCAGACCAGGAGGCGGTTGAATCATTATCGTCATTAAAAGGAATTGGTGTGTGGACAGCGGAGATGATTTTGCTGTTTTGTATGCAGCGTCCGGATGTGTTCAGTTATGGTGATCTGGCAATTTTGCGAGGGCTTCGCATGGTGTATCATCACAGAAAAATTGACAAAAAGTTATTTGAAAAATATCGCAGACGTTTTTCACCGTATTGCAGCGTGGCGAGTCTGTATCTGTGGGCGGTAGCAGGTGGTGCGATTCCCGGCATGAAGGATTATGCACCGAAAACGGTGAAAAGTAAGGCAGCAAATAATAAGAACGTGAAATAAAGATTTTACTCCGTACAGAAAAGGCGATGAGATTTATTTCAATTATCATTGGATATTAAGTATTGATGTGAAATAGGAGGTAGGGACATGGAATACATACATCACTATAAAGCTCCGTTAGGTGGCATCACCATGGCAAGTGACGGTGAAGCACTGACCGGGTTGTGGTTCGATGGACAGAAATATTTTGCCGTGACACTAGCAAAAGAGCATGAAGAAAAAATGCTGCCGGTATTTGAAGAAGCAGACCGTTGGCTGGACATTTATTTTCAGGGAAAAGAGCCGGATTTCCTGCCACCGGTTTCCTTTGCATGCGGATCAGAATTTCAACAGAAAGTGTGGAAAATATTACTATCAATTCCGTATGGAAAAACCATGACTTATGGAGAAATCGCGGCATGTATCGCAAAACAGCGTGGACTTACGCGGATGTCGGCGCAGGCAGTGGGCGGTGCGGTTGGTCATAATCCCATTTCTATTATTGTACCATGTCACAGAGTGGTTGGAACAGATGGAAGCTTAACCGGGTATGCGGGTGGTATTGACAGGAAAGTGAAAATGCTAGAATATGAGCATGTAAATATGGAACAATTCTATGTGCCGAAAAAAGGAACGGCGTTGTAAAAATCAGTTTTTTGTTTTACACGAATGAATGATGATCAGAAGGTTTATTATCAATACTAATTTTAGTAAAGAAATGGGGGAGGTTGGTTATGAATCAGATAAAAAGAGTTTGTTCTGTTTATTTCAGTCCTTGCGGAAGTGTGAAAAAAACAGTAACAACCATGGCACAATGCGCCGGAGAACAGTTAAATCTGCCGGTTGTGGAGATGGATTTTACGTTGCCGGAGTATCGACAGAGGGAATATGCATTTGAAACCGATGATCTGGTCTTTTTTGGAACACCGGTTTATGCAGGACGTGTGCCGAATAAGATTATGCCATATGTTAGGGATAGTTTTACTGGAAATGGGGCATATGCGGTGCCAGTTGTTGTGTTCGGTAATAGAAACTTTGATGATGCGCTGGTGGAGCTAAGTCTGCTTCTGGAACAGAATGGTTTCCAGACAGCAGCAGGGGCGGCGGTGGTATCGAGACATGTTTTTTCGAAAGTGATTGCTTCGGATCGTCCAAGTGAGCAGGATAAAGAAGAATGGAAAAGATTTGTAGGGAACGTGTTGCGGAAGCTGGAACAGAAATCGAATTATATATTTAAAATTTCAGATCTGGTTTCGGGAACCAATCCGCCAGAAAAATATTATACACCCCTTGGTATCGATGGGCAGCCGGCAAAATTCCTGAAGGCACATCCAAAGACAGATTCTGCGTTATGTAAAAAATGTGGAATCTGTGCGGCAAACTGTCCAATGGGCACGATTCAACGGGAGAATCCGTCAGTGACCGATGGTGTCTGTATCAAATGTCAGTCCTGTATCCAAAAATGTCCGATGCAGGCAAAATATTTTGATGATCCGGCATTTTTATCTCATAAGCAGATGTTGGAGCAGAACTTTGCCAGACCGGCAACGTCAGTGTTTATCAGCTAAAGAATCATTGGTGGATGAACCGGTGATTTTTCTCCTTTGGTTCCCCGATGTTTATAAAACATTTTTGGTATGGAATGGTCGGATCAGAAGAAATCCAATCCATACCAGAATCATTGTCACCACCCATGAAATCGGGAATATGACAAACAGACTTTTCAACGTATGAATGCTGACAAATACGGTAATCTTGCATATAATATTAGAAGTACCATATTGACGATAATTATCTGCCTGTTTATAGTAAAAGATAGTTTAGCGGCTAAGGAGGCAGAACGATATGGACACCGGAGAAATCCTGAAGAGGATGACATTAAAAGAGAAGATTGCACTTTGTTCCGGTCAGGATTTCTGGCATACGAAAGCAATGAAACAGTATGGCATTGAGGCACTGATGATGTGTGACGGACCGCATGGACTGCGCAAACAGGAAGGAAAGGCGGACATGCTGGGAGTACATAATTCCAGAGCGGCGACCTGTTTTCCGACGGCGGTGACAGCAGCATGTATGTGGAATCCAGAATTGATGGAACTTATGGGACAGACGATTGCGGAAGAAGCACTTGCTTATGGTGTGGACATTGTTCTGGGACCGGGAGTAAATATCAAACGAAATCCGCTGTGTGGCAGAAATTTTGAATATTTCAGTGAAGATCCTTATCTGGCAGGAAAACTGGCAGCAGGGTGGATCCGTGGGATGGAAGGGGCAGGAGTTGCCTCTTCCTTAAAGCATTTTGCATGTAATTCACAGGAATGGAAACGCTTTTCCTCGGACAGCATCGTGGATGAGCGTACACTGCGGGAGATTTATCTATATGCTTTTGAAATTGCAGTAAAAGAAGGGCAGCCATCTACTGTCATGTGTGCGTATAACAAAATCAACGGTGTGCATTGCAGTGATGATCAACGGCTGTTGACGGATATTTTGCGTCGGGAGTGGGGCTTTGACGGACTGGTTGTGACAGACTGGGGCGCGATGAATGATCGGATCAAAGCGTTTCAGGCAGGCTGTGACCTGAATATGCCCGGCGGCAGTGCGTATATGGAACGTGAGGCAGAGCGGGCAGTAGACAACGGACTTCTTTCGGAAAAAATAGTGGATGCGAGTGCCCTTCGTGTGTTAAATCTCATGCAAAAGTGCGTTGACAATAGACAGGATTATAGTAGAAAAACGACTGGAGTTGGATATCATCAGACGAAGACGACAGCCGTGGGAGAAGTCACAACGGAGAAAAGAGCATCATTAAAATATAATGTAGAAGCGCACCATGACATTGTCAGACAGGTAGCAGAGGAAGGTATTGTATTACTGAAAAATGAGGATCAGATTTTGCCATTGCAACCAAATACAACCGTTGCCCTGATAGGAAATATGGCTAAAAATCTGCGTTATCAGGGAGCGGGAAGCAGTCATATCAATCCGACAAAAATACAGCAGCTTGTGGATGTACTTCCTCATACGGTTTTCACAGAAGGTTGTGACGCATATGGAAACACAACGGAGAAACTTTTAGAGGAAGCGAGAGCCACAGCGCGTCAATGTGGAAAAGTTATTTTATGTGTTGGTTTGCCGGAACGATATGAATCCGAAGGTTTTGACCGGGAATCTCTGAAACTTCCAGAAGGACATCTGCGTTTGATTGATGCGGTGACTGAGGAAAATGCGAACACCATTGTGATTTTGATGAGCGGCGGTGTGGTCGAATGCCCATGGGCAGACAAAGTAAAGGGAATTCTGTATGCGGGATTATCCGGGCAGGCAGGCGCACAGGCGATTGCGAATATTTTGTACGGAAAGGTCAATCCGAGTGGAAAACTGGCAGAGAGCTGGCTAATTAGGTACGAAGATTGTGTGACAGCCGCTTATTATGACAAAGAAAAAGATGCTGTTTACCGGGAAGGCATTTATGTAGGGTATCGGTATTATGACAAAATGCAGTTACCGGTGAGATGGTGCTTTGGTTATGGATTATCCTATACAACATTTGCTTATTCTAATCTGAAGATACAAAAGTATGTTATTTCCTGTGATATCACAAATACCGGGACGTTGCCGGGGAAGGAAATTGTGCAGTTATATCTATCTGCGAAAACACCTGAAATTCATCGCCCGGTGCGGGAATTAAAAGGATTTTCCAAAATTTATTTGAAGCCGGGAGAAACAAAACAAGTACAATTTTTATTGACAGATCGTGATTTTTGTGTATATGCTGACGGATGGAAGCGTCCAAGAGGACGCTATACGGTAGAGCTTGGGGCGTCCAGCAGAGACATCCGCCTGTCCGAGACGATAGTTGCTGGAACGGTGGATTTTGATAAGTATCATGATTGTGCAGATGATGCAAAACAATCAGAGCCTCACCGCAAGGGCACATACACCATGGAAGATTCTGTGGAAGAAATGCAGAAAGATGTAAGGTTTATGCGAGTGGTTTACCGGGCGGCAGACTGGTTTATCCGACGGTCATTAGGCGGAAAAATTACTGACGAAAATGAGGCACAGTATCGGATGATGCAGGCTTCTTCCATGGGAAGTCCAATGCGCACGATGATGATCTGCGGAGGCATCCGGGGTGGTTTGCTTCCCGGAGTACTGGATCTTGCAAATGGACATGTGCTGCGTGGAATCGGGAAAATATGCGGCATTGTGAAAGCAGATTTTTCAGAAATGCGGGTAGTCGAAGAAACAAGTAAGACTGACTGCAAGTAAAATATTCGGAATTAGAGTAAAAAATGCAGGAAGGACAGCAGATATGAAAGCTTTTTTGTTTGATGTAGATGATACTCTATATGATCAGGTACAGCCTTTTGCCCAGACTTTAATGAAAATTTTGGGTAAAACTTTAGTCGAATTTAGTCAGAATTTGTTGAAAAATGAACGTTTGAGAGGTAAAATGATTTCTGTAAGAAATAATTAAGGAGGGAAAATGGTATGAAATTTTTCATTGATACCGCAAACGTAGAAGAGATTAAAAAAGCAAATGATATGGGTGTAATTTGTGGTGTTACAACAAACCCGTCACTGATTGCAAAAGAGGGTCGTGATTTTAACGAAGTAATCAAAGAAATCACCGCTATTGTTGACGGACCAATTTCTGGTGAAGTAAAAGCAACTACTGTAGATGCAGAGGGTATGATCAAAGAAGGACGTGAAATCGCAGCCATTCATCCGAACATGGTTGTAAAGATTCCGATGACTGTAGAAGGTCTGAAAGCAGTAAAAGTATTGTCCTCAGAAGGAATCAAAACAAACGTAACACTGATTTTTACCGCAAATCAGGCACTTCTGGCAGCAGAGGCAGGTGCTACCTATGTATCTCCGTTCCTGGGCAGACTGGATGATATCAGCCAGCCGGGTATTGATCTGATCAACACAATCTCAGAGATTTTTTCCATTTATGGTTATGAGACAGAGATCATCGCTGCTTCTGTAAGAAATCCGATCCATGTAACAGACTGTGCACTGGCAGGTGCTGATATCGCAACGGTTCCGTATAAAGTTATTGAGCAGATGACAAAGCATCCGCTGACAGATCAGGGAATCGAGAAATTCCAGGCAGATTACAAAGCGGTATTCGGAGAATAAGAAAAATAAAAACAGAAACAGAAACATCAACCATCAAATACGTTGTTTGAGTAAGAAGAATCGGAAGTCTGGTCGCTTCCGGTTCTTTTTTTGACAGAAAATTTTTTTGAGTAGAAAACACCACATTTTATCATAGAAAAAGACAGACACGGGAAAAGCCTGCCTGACATAGAATAATAGAAAGGCCGCACATGGAGGTGCCGATTTGAAATCATTTCAATCGCCGCTGAGTACGTTGGAAGAAAAGCAGTATCTGGAGCAGCTGAAAAACGGAAGCGAGCAGGCAAAATCGGTATTGATTGAGCGAAATCTGCGGCTTGTGGCGCACATTGCACGGAAATATCAGGGCGCACAGGAGGATATGGAAGACCTGATCTCTATCGGAACCATTGGATTGATCAAAGCAGTTTCTACCTACAATCTGGAAAAAGGCAGTCGTCTGGGAACATATGCGGCCCGCTGTATCGAAAACGAATTGTTGATGTATTTTCGCAGTAAAAAGAAAACAGCCAGAGATGTATCACTTTATGAGCCGATTGGAACAGACAAAGAAGGTAACCAGATCAAATTGCTGGATATCGTAGAGAGTGGCGAACCGGAGCTGTGGGAGCGTGTCGTGGAAAAGAAAAATATTCTGCGGTTATATGAATTGCTGCCAAAAGTGCTGGATGAGCGGGAAAGTTGGATCATTCGGCAACGGTACGGTCTGTACAACACAAAGCCTGCCACGCAGCGGGAGATTGCCAAAAGTCTGGGGATTTCCAGATCTTATGTGAGCCGGATTGAAAAGAAGGCATTGGAAAAACTGCGACAGGAGTTTGTAAAATAATGAAAAATATCGTTTGAATGTAGACAGATCATGCTGGATATGCTACAGTAAACCTGTCTTTTATCTTACTTTTTACTTTTTTCGGCAATCGCCGGATTTTTCCGTATACGAAAAAGAGGAAAAATGAATATATGTATAGTGTAATTAAAACAGCGGTAGTATGTGGTTTTGAGTCACTTCCGGTGCAGGTAGAAACAGATGTCAGTGACGGCATGCCTTCTTTTGATATGGTGGGATTTCTGACTTCTGAGGTAAAGGAAGCCAGAGAGCGGGTGCGTACTGCGCTGAAAAATGCAGGATTTCGTCTGCCGGCTAAGAAGATTACCATCAATCTGACACCGGCAGATGTGCGAAAATCCGGTACCGGGTGTGATCTGCCTATGGCAGCGTCTGTTCTGGCAGCATTTGGCTTCCTGGATGAGCATATTTTAAGTGATTATCTGTTGCTTGGAGAGGTTGGGTTAAATGGCAGTATTTTGCCGACAAAGGGAGTACTATCGGCAGCCGTATTGGCGCAGAAAGAAGGTATGCAGGGCATTGTAGTGCCATGGGAAAATGTCCGGGAAGCGGCAATTTTAGACACAGTAAAAGTAATCCCAGTGAAAAATCTCAAGGAGTTTGTGCAGATCTGTCAACAGGAGCTTTCGGAGACCTGCTTTTACCGGGAACAGCAGGAAATCTGGAAGACGGAATACGATGTGGATTTCGCAGAACTACGGGGGCAGCCGATGCTGCGCCGCGCCTGCGAGATCGCAGTCAGTGGTATGCACAATTTACTGATGATGGGACCGCCGGGATCTGGCAAGACTATGGCAGCAAAACGGATTCCGACGATTCTGCCGGAATTGAGCCGAGAGGAAAAACTGGAATTGTCTCAGATTTATTCACTCTGTGGTCTGCTGGATCAGGAGCGCATTATTCAGAATGAGCGCCCTTTCCGCAGTCCACATCATACGGTAACGGCACAGGCACTGGTGGGCGGCGGCAAGCAGCCGCATCCCGGAGAAATCAGTCTGGCACATCATGGGATTTTATTTCTGGATGAACTGGCGGAATTTAAGCCGGGGATTCTGGATGTATTGCGAGAGCCATTAGAGGAAAAGAAAATCCATATTTCCCGGGTGGGAGGTAGTTTTGTGTATCCGGCGGATTTTATGCTGGTAGCATCAACAAATCCCTGCCCGTGTGGCTTTTATCCGAATTTAGATCGCTGTAATTGCAGACCTCAGGCAATCAAAAATTATATCAGCCGCATTTCCCAGGCTTTTTTAAACCGTATTGATCTGTGTGTGGAAACAGAAGAAGTCCGCTACACAACGATGGTAGATATGCGGGAGGAAGAAAGCAGTGCGGTGATCCGTGCCCGGGTAGAACGGGTACATGAAATTCAACGGGAGAGGTTTAAAGGCAGAAAATACCGTTTTAACAGTCAGATGAACATGGAAGATCTGGAAACATTCTGCACACTGGATGAGGAGTCCACGGAGCGGATGCAGGACAAGTATGAGGAATATCATTTAAGTGCCCGCACCTATGGAAAAATCCTGAAAACCGCGCGTACCATTGCAGATATGGAAGGGGAGGAAAATATTCAGTGGGGACATCTGGAAGAAGCATTTATGTTCCGAAATCCGGACAAAAATTACTGGAGGAGGGATTAAAGATGTGTGATTTAAAGTATGATTTCTGGCTAGCGTCTCTGATAAATATCAACAGTGGCAAACGAATCCAAATTCGTGAATTATGCGGTAGTGCACAAGTTGTCTATGAAATCCGTGAAGAAACGCTGAAAAATATGCATCTCTTTACCGATAATGAATTACAGCACTTGCTGGAAAGTCGCAAAAAAGACCTGAACCGTGCCTGGGAACGTTTCCTGGGACAAAATATCCAGATGTTTCCCATCGGAAGTAAAAAATATCCGCAGCGCTTAAAAGATATTTCACAGCCGCCATACGCGATTTTCTGCAAAGGCTCCATGCCGGATGCCAGAAAAAGTGTTGGCATCGTAGGCGCCCGCATGTGCTCGGAATATGGCAGAAGTATCGCCACAAAGCTTGGCAACATGCTGGCTGGGAAGGATGTGCAGGTGATCAGTGGTATGGCGCTTGGCATCGACAGTGCCTCCCATGCCGGTGCCTTGCAGGGACAGGGCAGCACGTTTGCTGTCCTTGGCTGCGGCTGCGACATCTGTTATCCGAAAAATGCCCGGAATCTGTATGAAAATATCCAGACTTCCGGCGGAGGTATTTTGTCGGAGTATCCGCCGGGGACGGAACCGCTGCCATATCGATTTCCAGAGCGAAACCGTATCATCAGTGCCCTGTCTGACTGTCTGGTTGTGGTGGAGGCAAAGAAAAAGAGTGGTTCTCTGATCACAGCAGATGCGGCATTAGAGCAGGGCAAAGATGTTTATGCGGTGCCGGGGCGTTTTGGAGATGCATTGAGTGAAGGATGTAATGCCCTGATTGGTCAGGGGGCTGGAATCATCTACGATTTGGATATTTTTTTGCAAAATCTGGGATATTTGCCCGAAAAAAATGCAGAAACGACAAAAATAAAAAATATTTCCCTTGATAAAAGCGAAAAGTTGGTGTATGGTTGTCTTGGTTTACACAGCCGATATATTAACTATATTATAGAAGAAACAGGTTTAGATCTGCTCACAGTACTGCATAGTTTAGACAAACTCAAACGGTACGGACTGGTGCAGGAAACCTTTCAAAATTATTTTTGTAAACGCATATAAAACAGTTCGGGACGGTATTTTTGAAAGAATGTCATGGGTATTTATATAAAATGCAGATGATAAAGTATGGTTTCTGAACATCTGATAATAAGTAAGAACATAGAGGTTAAGAGGTAAGTATGGCGAAGTATTTAGTAATCGTGGAGTCTCCGGCAAAGGTTAAGACAATAAAGAAATTTCTTGGAAAAAATTACGAGGTAGCAGCATCAAATGGACATGTGCGTGATCTGCCGAAAAGTCAGCTTGGATTTGATGTGGAAAATGACTTTGAACCGAAATATATTACCATCCGTGGAAAAGGAGATATTCTGGCAAATCTGCGAAAAGAAGTGAAAAAAGCAGATAAAGTGTATCTCGCAACTGACCCGGATCGTGAGGGAGAGGCTATTTCCTGGCATCTGGCCGCTGCATTAAAATTGGGTGACAAAGATGCAAAACGTATTACATTCAATGAAATTACAAAAAATGCGGTGAAGGCCTCGCTGAAGAATCCCCGGGAAATCGATATGAATCTGGTGGATGCACAACAGGCTCGCCGTGTGCTGGACCGTATGGTAGGTTACAAGATCAGTCCGGTACTCTGGGCAAAAGTAAAACGTGGCTTGAGTGCAGGCCGTGTACAGTCTGTGGCACTTCGTATCATCTGCGATCGTGAAGATGAGATCAACGCGTTCATTCCGGAAGAATACTGGACTATTGATGTGGCGTTAAATGTAAAAGGCGAGAAAAAACCATTAGTTGCAAAATTTTATGGAGATGAAAATGGCAAGATCCAGATTCACAATCAGGCAGAATTAGATGTAATTTTAAAAGAAATCGAGTCTTCCGAATATAAAGTACTGGAAGTGAAAAAAGGTGAGCGTACGAAAAAGCCGCCACTTCCATTCCGGACAAGTACGCTGCAGCAGGAAGCAAGTAAGCATTTGAATTTCTCCACTCAGAAAACCATGCGTTTGGCGCAGCAGTTATACGAAGGTGTGGACATCAAAGGCAGCGGAACCGTTGGTCTGATCACATACCTGCGTACCGATTCTACTCGTGTATCTGAGGAAGCAGAGGCAGCGGCAGCAGAGTATATTGGTACAAACTACGGTGCTGATTATGTGGGTGGAAGTGCTGATGTGAAGAAAAATACTGCGAAGATCCAGGACGCCCATGAGGCGATCCGACCGACAGATTTGAACCGTTCACCGGCGATGGTAAAAGAATCCTTAAGCCGCGATCTGTTTCGTCTGTATCAGCTTATATGGAACCGTTTTGCAGCAAGCTGTATGACACCGGCAGTATATGAGACTACATCCGTTACTATAGGTGCCGGAAAATACCGTTTCCACGTATCTGCATCCAAGGTGAAATTTGACGGTTTCATGTCCGTATATACTTTAGATGAGGAAAAATCAGACCGTGTATTTTTATCCAAATCACTGGATGAAACCTCAGAACTGACCAAAGAAGAAATTGAACCGAAGCAGCATTTTACACAGCCACCGGCACACTTTACTGAGGCTTCTCTGGTAAAGACACTGGAGGAACTTGGTATCGGTCGTCCGAGTACTTATGCTCCGACGATTACAACGATTCTTGGCAGAAGATATATCGTAAAAGAAAACAAAAACCTCTATGTATCTGAACTTGGCGAGGTTGTCAATAATATTATGAAGGAAGCTTTCCCGGAGATTGTGGACGAGCGCTTCACCGCAAATATGGAGTCCCTGTTGGATAAAGTTGAAGAGGGCACCGTAGATTGGAAGATGATCATCCGAAACTTCTATCCGGATCTGGATGCAGCAGTCAAAGCAGCAGAAGCAGAACTGGAGAAAGTAAAAATTGAGGATGAAGTGACTGACGTTGTCTGCGAACAGTGTGGACGTCACATGGTCATCAAATATGGACCACACGGCAGATTCCTTGCATGTCCGGGCTTTCCGGAGTGTCGTAACACGAAGCCTTATTTTGAGAAGATTGGTGTTGCCTGCCCGAAATGTGGCAAGGACATTGTTCTGAAAAAAACGAAAAAAGGCAGAAAATATTACGGCTGCGAGAACAATCCAGAATGTGATTTCATGTCCTGGCAAAAACCGTCCAAGATCCCGTGTCCACAGTGTGGCGGCTACATGGTGGAAAAAGGAAACAAGCTGGTCTGTGCGGACGAGCAGTGTGGTTATGTAATGGAAAAAACGGAAACTTCCGAAGAATAACATGTCACGGAACAGTTTTTTCAAAATTAAATGTATAAAATGACTGAAAAAGTTGTGTTTTTTAAAATTTTTTGTGAAATTTGAAAAAATCTGACAGATTTAAATAAAATTTATTGAATTTACTGAAAAATAGTGCTAAGATATGCCTGTTAATTATCTTGGTACTATTTTTTTGCCGAAAAATCGGCGTGATTGATAAAAATGATATGGAGGAAACTATGAGCAGCGTACAGTTATTAGACAAAACAAGAAAAATCGGAAAACTGCTTCATAATAACAATTCGTCTAAAGTTGTTTTTAATGACATTTGTGATGTTATGACAGATATCCTTGCAGCGAACGTACTGGTAATCAGTAAAAAAGGAAAAGTTCTGGGTACAGGACTTCGCCCGGAAGTGATCGAGATCACAGAACTTTTGGCAGATCAGGTAGGAAATTATATCGATGCATCTTTAAATGAGAGATTACTGGGCATCCTTTCGACCAAAGAGAACGTAAATCTGGAGACACTGGGATTTACGGTAGACAGTGAGAATGGTTATGCAGCAACCATTGCACCAATCGATATCGCAGGTGAGCGTCTCGGTACTTTATTCGTATATCGTCAGAATGCACAGTTTGACATTGATGACATTATCCTGTGCGAGTACGGAACCACAGTCGTAGGACTGGAAATGATGCGTTCCGTAAATGAGGAGAATGAGGAAGAGACCAGAAAAAAACAGATTGTAAAATCTGCACTGAGCACACTTTCTTATTCTGAATTAGATGCTATTGAACATATTTTTGACGAACTGGAAGGACGTGAGGGAATCCTTGTAGCCAGCAAGATCGCTGACCGTGTCGGCATCACACGTTCCGTTATTGTCAATGCGTTGCGTAAATTTGAGAGTGCCGGTGTCATTGAATCCCGTTCCTCAGGAATGAAAGGAACCTACATCAAAGTATTAAATGATGCAGTGTTCGAAGAATTAGACAATCTCAAGGAAAAAAATGACTAAAAATGTCTTGAAGCGTACCTGTAAGTATGCTATACTGAATCGGTCTGAGAAAAGTCACAGATTTTTTGTGCGCTTTTTTTAAGATAAATACTATATTAATCACATATGCGGACTAACTGGGATGGTGCCCACAGGGTAAACCGGCGGGTGAGATGCATATGGAAGAGACAAAACCATGGAGGTAAAAAAATGAGCGTTATTTCAATGAAACAGTTACTGGAAGCAGGTGTACATTTCGGACACCAGACAAGAAGATGGAACCCTAAAATGGCTCCGTACATCTACACAGAGAGAAATGGTATCTACATCATCGACTTACAGAAATCTGTAGGTAAAGTTGACGAAGCTTACAATGCAGTAGCAGATATCGTAGCTGAAGGTGGTACAATTCTTTTCGTTGGTACAAAGAAACAGGCACAGGATGCTATCCAGGCAGAAGCTGAGCGTTGTGGAATGTACTATGTAAACGAGAGATGGTTAGGTGGTATGCTCACAAACTTCAAAACAATCCAGAGCCGTATCGCAAGACTGAAAGCAATCGAGAAAATGTCTGAGGACGGAACATTTGATGTTCTGCCGAAAAAAGAAGTTATCAACATCAAAAAAGAGTGGGATAAACTTGAGAAAAACCTTGGCGGTATTAAAGAGATGGACAGAATCCCGGATGCTATCTTCGTTGTAGATCCGAAAAAAGAGAGAATCTGTGTTCAGGAAGCACACACACTGGGAATTCCGCTGATCGGTATCGCTGATACAAACTGTGATCCGGAAGAGTTAGATTACGTAATCCCGGGTAATGATGATGCTATCAGAGCCGTAAAACTGATCGTTTCCAAAATGGCAGACGCTGTTATCGAAGCAAAACAGGGTACTGTAGAGGCTGACGAGGAAGTTTTCGAAGAGGCTGAAGGAACAGAGGAGTAATCTGTAGATTTGCGGGGAACCGCATCACTATGAATGAAATCGGAGGAATAAAACCATGGCAATTACAGCATCAATGGTAAAAGAATTAAGAGAGATGACCGGCGCAGGCATGATGGACTGCAAGAAAGCTCTTACAGAGACAAACGGTGATATGGACGCAGCTGTTGAGTTCTTAAGAAAGAACGGACAGGCAAAAGCTGAGAAAAAAGCTGGACGTATCGCAGCAGAAGGTCTTGTACGTGTCGCTATGGACGGTGACAACACAGCAGCAATCGTAGAGGTTAACTCTGAGACAGATTTCGTTGCTAAAAATGCTACATTCCAGGAGTATGTAGAAGCTGTTGCAGCTCAGGCTGTTGCATCTGATGCAGCTGATATGGATGCATTTATGGCAGAGACATGGAATGCAGATTCTTCCAAAACTGTAAAAGATGCTCTCGTAGAGAAAATCGCAGTTATCGGTGAGAACCTGAACATTCGTAGATTCCAGAAAGAGACACAGGAGAACGGATGCATCGTTTCTTATATTCACGGTGGCGGACGTATCGGTGTCATTGTAAAAGCTGAGACAGCAGTAGTAAACGAAGCTGTAAAAGAGGCTCTTACAAACGTAGCAATGCAGGTTGCAGCTCTTGCTCCAAAATATGTATCTTCTGAAGACGTTAGCGAAGAGTACAAAGAGCATGAGAAATCTATCCTTCTTGCTCAGGCTAAAAATGAGAATCCGGACAAACCGGACAATATCATTGAGAAAATGATCATCGGACGTCTGAACAAAGAATTGAAAGAGGTTTGCTTAATGGAGCAGGCTTACGTTAAAGCTGAGGATGGAAAACAGACTGTTGCTAAATACTTACAGCAGGTTTCCAAAGAAGTTGG
>NZ_CAKRAS010000052.1 GCF_934295145.1 uncultured Eubacterium sp.
GAGCTTCATGTGACACACTCACAGATCAGCCGTATCGAAAGTGGTGAAACAAAAAATCCTAATATAAGTATCGTGATAGATGCAGCCAGATTTTTTCATGTTTCCACAGATTATCTGCTTGGAATTACACCGATTACCACACCAAAAAGTTATGATATTTCAGAATTAGGACTTTCTGAAGAAACTGTAAAGAGATTGATTACCGGAAGAATAGATATAGATATTTTAAACCGCCTGTTAGAACATGACCACTTCCCACGACTGTGTATTATGATTCGCAATTTCTTTGATGACACCATTGCAGAGGGAGTCATGGCTCGAAATCAGGTGATTGATTTTGCAGTAGATCAGTTGACGGATTTAATGAATGTAGAACCTGCAAAACGAAAAGAAATTATAAAAGACAAACAGTTTTTGAATTGGCAGAAATTAGGATTAAATGAAGCAGACATTGAAAAAATCAAGAATCAGTTTGTATCCATATTGCGTGATATAAAATCCAGTATGCAGAACAAAGAACTTACAAGTACTATTGCTACAGCCGAAGCCATAAAGATAATCCGAGATGCATTGCCTGATAAGCCAGCTTCTGATATTACAAGTGATGATGTGGCAAATGCCGTTGCTTTTTGTATGGGTCATGCAACAGATCTGAATGATAAGGGACTTACAATGGTGCAGGAATTTGCAAAATATATTTTGGATAACAGTGTGTCAGAGGAAAGATCCGATGATTGTTGATAAAAATATACCTTTCTTCAAATGTGACATCGTCTAAATAACAGCATCGCCATGCTAATATTCAGACTCGGTTCTGTTCTTTCAGGCAACTCCTTTACGGAGTACCTTGCAGCATAGAATGCCGGGAATTTTGGATAATCGCAAGGATATAGAATTTCTTCCCGGCAGCCACAATTTCATAAAGGTATAACACACTAGACTTTCCTGACGGAAAATCGTGTGCCAACAGGGATGCTACTCGCCCCTATTGGATAACCCAGAGTAATACTCTATGATGTAATAACAACTTATAAACTCCAAGTAAAGTGGCTATCTAAATCCATTTAACCTAGGAACAGTTATGTTGGAAGGCTTACTATAAACGACTGAATTTGGTATACTGTTGTTAGATGAGTTAATATATACATTATAATGGTTTATTAGCCAGATCTAAAGAAATAGGAAAAATAGAAGTGAAAGGAAATAAAAATGGATACGTTAAAAAATACGACATCATTGAAAGGTCTCATACCATAGGTTGTGAATTAAAAAGACTGTATCTTTGTGATCAAGAAGATTTTATTCATTGAATATAATTCATATGGTAATATCTTATATTCAAAAGGTTCTGCAATTGATTGCAAATGATTGCGGGAAAATATTTGATTTTTTATATTTTAAGCAATGACTGAAGTTTATATTTGGGAAATTGCAATATATACAAATGAGGAAGTGAAAAAATGTATATAGAAAGTTTACATTATAAGAATATAGGTCCATTAAGTGATCTAAATATTCAATTTCGAAAAAATGAAAAAGGTGTTCCGGTTCCACTAGTTGTTGTTGGAAAAAATGGAAGTGGAAAATCCATTCTGTTATCAAATATTGTTGATGCGTTTTATGAACTTGCAAATAAAGCATATGATAATGCAACGGAAGCGACTAGTAATGGACATCAATTTTATAAAATAATTTCACCAGATCAAATACAAATCGGACAAAATTATTTGATTGCCAATATTTGTATGGAACAATCAAATAACAGATTTGAATATCTTTTTAAATCTGGAAATATATCATTTGATGAATATATTAAGTTGTATGGAAATACAATAGACTCAAAATTAGATTGGAAAAATGAAGCAAATTATAAAGATGTTACAATTGAAGAAAAAGATATAACTGACATTTTTGAAAAAGATATCGTATGTTTTTTTGGACCTAATAGATATGTTAAGCCATCATGGATGGGGGACAAATATTACGCCTCCGAGAACATAGATTCATATTCATTACGTTCCAGATATGCTAGACGGCTTAATAATCCGATAACAGCTACAAATTTATCTGACTTAACTTTGCAATGGCTATTTGATATAATTACTGATTCAAGAGCAGATCTGGAAAAAGGTACAGACGGATATAAAATTGTTTCACCCAGTATAAATGATCTTGATTTATTATCTATTTCAAGACATAATGCAGAAAAAGTTATGTCAGCTATTTTGGATGAAGAAGTTATTTTTAGAATGGGAAATCGTTCATTGGGCAAACGGCGTTTTTCCATTTTAAGAAAGTCAAACGGAATAGAATTGGTTCCTTCATTAAATGCTTTATCCACTGGACAGCTTGCATTGTTTAATATGTTTACTACAATTATTCGTTATGCAGATGCTGACGATATTGATTTAAGTCACAAATTAGATGAAATAAAAGGCATTGTAGTTATTGATGAAATAGAACTACATTTACATACAAAGCTACAAAGGGAAATTTTACCAAGGTTACTTGCTTTATTTCCAAATATTCAATTTGTTATCACATCGCATGCTCCATTATTTTTACTTGGCATGAAAGAGATATTTGGTGATGATGGTTTTGATATTGTTGAATTGCCTTTAGGACAAAAAATTTCGGTAGAACAATTTTCTGAATTTGAAAATGCGTACCAATATTTTACAGAAACAGAAAAATATACACAAGAGATACAAGCAGCTATTGCTGAAAAGAATGATAAACCATTAATTATTACTGAGGGAGCTACAGATTGGAAACATATGAAAGCAGCATATAATTCCTTACTTAATGATCCAAGATGCTCAGAATGGCTTCCTAATTTGAACTTTGATTTTCTAGAATATGAACCCAAAAATAGCACAGTACAAAATTGTTTTAAATTAGAAATGAGTGCGTCACACTTAAAAACAATGTGTGAACAATATTGTTTGGTAAAACAGCCAAGAAAAATGATTTTTATTGCTGATGCAGACGTAAAAGAGATTAGAAATTCACTTGGGCAAAAGGATGCTCAATATCGTTCATGGGGAAATAATGTATATTCTTTTATTCTTCCGGTACCAGAAATAAGACAATCTACACCTGAAATATGTATAGAGCATTATTATTCTGATAACCAAATTAAAATGGAATTAAATTGCGGTGGTATAAAACGTCGCCTGTATATGGGATGTGAATTTGACACAGATGGTTTATCCTTAGACAAAAAAATGTTTTGCAATGAAAGAAATAGCTGTGGCAATGAAAAAATACGTATTATTGATGGTCATGAGAAAAGTCCGCGTGTATATTCTATTGCTGATGAAAACAAAACCAATGTAGCACTTTCCAAAATGAAATTTGCGACATCTGTTTTGGAGAAGACTCCTCCTTTTGATGAAATGGATTTTTCTAATTTTATACCTTTATTTGAAATAATAAGAGAAATTCTTCAGCAATAAGAAAATGTTATCAACAATTTAAGCAAGTTCCGCAATAAGCTAAAATACATATTTTATGTATATAATACCCTATCCATCAGGAACAGAGCATTTATAGATGAAAGAGATTATTTGGTAGGCGTCGCGACTTCTGCATCTCTTTTAATCCATAGGGGCGTGATTGCAACGAAATTTACCACCTCAAATAATCCTAAATTTATAATAACTAAGACACCGACTTGTAAACAATAAATATGTTATTACGTATAAACATCTCCTTGTTGAATATAATTTAAAGCGAGGATAATTTCTGGTTGACTTTCTTAGTTATATCAGTTATATTATCTTTAGTGATCAGATTGCAGAAACTTGAGAAGCCTGCGATCGGGGGAGGGTGCCGAGGCCCCTCTCCTTTTTCTTTATCTGAAACATTTTGCGGCGAGGTACATATGAGCAAGCCATTTATTACATATATCGCACAGGTTGAAAAACTGAAAAATGAAAAAAATCTGATTATTACAGATGATGATTTTGCGGTAGAATCCCTGCAGAATATCAGTTACTATGCATTAATTGGTGGATATAAACATCCCTTTATTGATATTCATACCCGCAAATACATTAATGAAGCATGTTTTGAAGACATAGTTGCTCTTTATGAATTTGATGAAGAGTTACGTGGCATATTTTTTAAATATTTATGTCGCGTAGAAAGAAAAATGCGTTCGTCCATTTCTTATCACTTTTGTAAAAAACATGGCGAACGTCAGGAAGAGTATCTCAATTCTACCAATTACGGCAATGTTCCCAAAAATAAAAAAGGCATTACCAAATTAATAAAAATGCTTGATATGATGGCGAAACAAAATAGGGATCATGAATACCTTGTTTATCAGCGTAATAAATATCATAATATTCCATTATGGGTGATTATGAATACACTTACTTTTGGTCAGATATCCAAAATGTTTGAATTTTTACCTCAGAATATACAGGGAACAGTTTGCCAGGATTTTGGGAATGTTAAGAAAAATGAAATGATAAAGTATTTGAAGGTATTAACGCTGTACCGAAACGTATGTGCACATAATGAACGCCTGTTTTCTTATCACACATATATCGACATTCCAGATACATTGTTACATAAAAAATTGAACATTTCTAAAAATGGTTCAAAATACATTTATGGAAAAAATGACTTATTCAGTGTTATTATTGCTTTTCGATATTTGCTTCCAAAGGCAGATTTTATACAATTTAAAAAGCAACTATTGCATATTTTCGACAGATACGAAAAACAGGATTCAAATCTGAAGCTGAATGTTCTCTTTGAATATATGGGATTTCCATCAAATTGGAAAGAGCTAACAAAATTTCGTAAAATATAAGCTCAAGACAAAGTAGCTTTGAATCGGATATTCAGAGTTGTAAAACGGCGGAAATATCATTGCTGGTATTTCCGCCACTTCTTTTATACGTTCTTCGCACTATTCATCCCATCCACCCAGTTACACAGAATCACAATCGTCTCATAATTTACATTGATATATGTACGCCACCTGCTCTGCCGCCAAGAACGTCCTTGCCAACCAGATCTGTCCATTCAAAATCAGTGATTTCTTCCCTGGCTACCAGAAAGTTGCCCGCACGCTGTGTCAACTGTGCAAAGTTTACAACTGGATCCTTACTGCCCTCATTTGCGGTATACACAGTCGTTTCCGGTCCCATAAATCCAATGTCTGCTTCTCCTGAAAGTACTGCAGTCATAACCTTATCTGCGCCAAATCCAGTCACCAGATCAAGATCAATACCAGCATCGTTAAAGTAACCCTGCTCGATTGCCACATACATCGGAGTATAAAAAATTGAATGTGCCACTTCGTTTAAGGTTACTTTCTGTAATGCAGGAGATTCCTCTTTTTTTTCAGAATCAGTTGTGTTTTCTACATTTACAGAACCTGTATCGGTTTCGTCTGGAGTCGTGTTCTGACCACAGCCCATCAGCAGCATTCCTGCAGCCATAGCAATGCAGGTGAATACTGCAATTCCTTTTTTAACAATATTTTTCAAAATAACCTCCCAAAATGTTGTAGATTTCTCTTTTTTACTGTATGTGGGAGGCAGGATTTGGTGCATATGGCCGTTTAACATCCCAAAAAACATAGCAATATACAAAACATCCATTGACGCAATAGCTTTCCTCTTGCACCTTTCTATCCGCCTTGTTATACTCTCAATATAACCGTCTTCCGTAAAAACACAAGTCTCACACATGATCGACTTGAATTACGAATTATGGGAAATATTTTTTATTACTGGAGGAGAAACATATGATTTATTTTCGCTCAGATTACAGTCAGGGGGCACATCCAAAAGTCATGGATGCTTTGGTAAAAACTAACCTTGAGCATTCAGATGGATATGGACTGGATGAGCACTGTGAACATGCGACCCGCATGATTCAGGATTTAATTAACAACCACAACTGCCATGTACATATGATGGTAGGTGGCACACCATGTAATGTTACCACGATCGCCGCAAGCCTGCGCCCATATGAATCGGTAGTAAGTGTCCGCAGCGGACACGCTTATTTTCATGAAACCGGCGCTGTGGAAGGCACCGGACACCGCATCGTTACAATGGAAGGTGACAATGGCAAATTAACACCATCTATGATTGATCAGGCATGGGACGAATACGAAGACGAGCATACGCCACTGCCAAAACTTGCATACATCTCGCAGCCTACGGAAGTTGGCACCATTTACAGCAAAGCAGAAATGACCGCTCTTTCTGAAAAATGTAAAGAACGTGACATGCTTCTTTATGTGGACGGTGCAAGACTTGGCTGTGCGCTGACCTGCCGCGACAATGACCTGTCCATTCAGGAACTTGCTACACTCTGTGATGCATTTTACATTGGCGGAACCAAAAACGGTGCACTTTTCGGTGAAGCCCTTGTTATTTTAAACGACACTATAAATGACCATTTCCGATGGATGATCAAACGTCAGTGTGGTCTGTTGGCAAAAGGACGCCTGATCGGTGTTCAGTTTGAAGCATTGTTAGAAGGCGGCATGGACAGCATTTATTTTTCCATGGCTGCACACGCCAATGAAATGGCAGCACTCCTGCTGGATTCTCTGACAGAACTCGGTGTATCGTTTTTGGGAAGTTCACAGACCAATCAGATATTCCCAATTCTTCCGGCTGCTATTGTCAAAGAACTGGAAAAAGACTTTTTCTTTTATGAATGGGCACCGGAAAAAGACGGCATGATCCCAATCCGTCTGGTCACAGCCTGGGGCACCACAAAAGAAGATGTTGATGCATTTTTAAATACTATCAAAAAGCTGCTTTAAGGAGGAGACTATTATGCGAATGATGCATATAACAATTATGACAAAATGTCTGAACGAATCCATTCAGTTTTATGAAGAACAGGCAGGGCTTACCATTCTGCGGGATATGCGCGACAACCCGGAACACCAGATTGTGTTTATGGGAGATAAATCCGGTGGAACCTGCGTAGAACTGGTAAACAATCCCACAGCCGCTTACTACGGCGGCGGTATTTCCATAGGATTCGAAGTCGAAGACATCGACAAAGAATATACAAAAAAAGAAGCTGACGGCTTAAAACCGGGACCAATGATCTCCCCGAATCCACATGCCCGCTTCTTCTTTGTAAAAGATCCAAACGGCGTAGACATCCAATTTGTACACGAAGACTAGCGTGCAGTGATTCTAAAAAAATGACTGCGAAATGGCACAAATTTGGCTGTATAAAACTGCGAAAAATTTTGTCGTGTAAATAAAAATCGGGGACTCTGTTCTCTACCAAACGGTAAAGAACAGAGTCCCCGATTTTTTTGATAAATAATTTTAACTTATCACATTGCAAATCTTGCGAAAAAGCGCAAATTTAATGTGCAAACTGACTATTGTACAGGTTATAATAAAACCCTTTCTTTGCCAACAGTTCCTCATGACTTCCCTGCTCAATAATACTTCCATCCTTCATCACCAGAATCCGATCCGCATTCTGAATTGTAGAAAGCCGATGTGCCACAATAAAGCTGGTTCTTCCTTTCATCAGTTTTGCAAAGGCATCCTGAATCTTGATCTCCGTTCTCGTATCAATGGAAGAAGTCGCCTCATCCAGAATCAGCATCGGCGGCTGACAAAGCATTACCCTGGCAATGGAAAGCAGCTGTTTCTGTCCCTGTGAAAGGCTTCCACCATCCTCTCCGATCACGGTATCATAACCATCGGACAGACGCCTGATAAATCCATGTGCATGACACGCTTTCGCTGCTGCGATCACTTCCTCATCCGTTGCATCCGGACGGCCCATGCGGATATTATCCCGGATTGTTCCGGCCTGCAGCCAGGTATCCTGCAGCACCATACCATAATTTGCACGCAGACTGTGACGTGTCACATGGCGGATATCCTGATCTTCCACACTGACAGAACCGGAATTGACATCATAAAAGCGCATCAACAGATTGATCAGCGTTGTTTTTCCACATCCTGTCGGTCCAACGATAGCAATGGTCTGACCTGGTTTTACATTCAGATTCAGGTTTTCAATCAGTTTCTGATTCGGCACATAAGAAAAATCAACATCTTTCAGATCTACTTTTCCATCAACGTCCTGCAGCACAACTGCATCCGCATCATCCGGAATCTCTGCATCTTCCTCAATCAGTTCAAAAATACGGGCCGCGCAGGCCAGCGCATTCTGTAACTCTGTGATAACACCGGAAATCTCATTAAACGGTTTTGTATACTGATTTGCATAACTTAGGAAACAGGAAAGTCCTCCGACTGTCATGCCACCAGCGATGACGCTGAGTGCGCCTGCCAGTGCAACTCCCGCATACACGATACTGTTTACAAAACGGGTACACGGATTTGTCAGGGATGAGAAAAATGTTGCCCGCAGGGAACATTTCTGTAACCGTCCATTGATCTCGTCAAACTGCTCCATCGCCTCATCTTCATGGGAAAATGCCTGTACGACTTTCTGGTTTCCAACCATCTCATCAATGAGCGCTGTCTGTTCTGCTCTCGTTTCTGACTGCAGACGAAACATATCATAAGTTTGTTTCGCGATAAATCTTGCTACAAACAATGAAATTGGTGTCAGTCCGACTACCACCAGTGTAATGCCCGGATGAATGGTCAGCATAAAGATCAGCGTACCAATGATTGTGACCACACCGGTAAAAAGCTGGGTAAATCCCATCAGAAGTCCATCTGCAAACTGATCTACATCCGCGATAACACGGCTCACGATCTCACCGTAAGAATGTGCATCCAGATAGCTCAACGGCATTTTCTGAATTCTGGCAAATGCCTGATTTCGCACATCCCGCACTACCTGATAGGTTACTTTATTATTGATGGTATTCATGATCCACTGCAATACCGCAGTGATTGCTGCCAGAATACCGATCTCAACCAAAAGTTTTACAATATTTGCAAAATCTACGTTTTTCCAGTCAACGATAAAGTCAATGGCACGTCCCACCAGAATTGGAATATACAAAGTCAGTGCCACTGTCACGGCTGCCAGAATAATGGAAGCCGCCATCCAGAAACGGTAAGTTCCGATATAGTGAAGTACTTTTTTAAATGTATTCATCTGTGATTCAGATTTTTTCATTACGCACTTACCTCCTCGGAATTTTTCTTGTACTGGGAATTATAAATCTCCTGATATACTTCGCAGGAATCCATCAGTTCCGCATGGGTTCCGATTCCCACTACCGCTCCATCATCCAGCACCACGATCTTGTCCGCGTACTGAATGGAAGAAGTTCTCTGGGAAACGATAAATAACGTCGGTTTTTGCTTCATGGCACCGATGGCCATACGAAGTGCCGCATCTGTCGCAAAATCCAGCGCGGAGGAACTGTCGTCCAAAATCAAAATCTCCGGTTTTTTTACAAGCGCACGGGCAATGGTCAGTCGCTGACGCTGTCCGCCGGAGAAGTTCTTACCGCCCTGCTCCACTTCAGTATCCAGACCGTGTTCTTTCTTCATGACCACGTCTTTCGCCTGGGCAATCTCCAGTGCCTCAAACATCTCCTGTTCCGTCGCATCCGGTTTGCCCCACTGCATATTGGAACGGATCGTGCCTGCAAACAACACTGCTTTCTGCGGAACAACACCAATCTTATCTCTTAACTCTGTCAGACCGTAGTCACACACATTTTTTTCATCCACATAAACCGCGCCAGAACTGCAGTCATAAAAACGCGGGATCAGATTTACCAACGAAGATTTACCGGATCCGGTTCCGCCGATGATGCCGACAGTCTCTCCCGGGCGAACCTTCAGAGAAATATCGCTGACCGCTTCCTGTGCGGCTTCCGGATAACGGATGCCAGCATGCTCAAAAACAACGCTGTATCCTGACGTGTTTCCTGCATGTGTTCCATCATCATGACGTTCTCCCGTCACATTTATTCCATTAGCTTTCGCATCAGAAACTCCTGTTTTTTCCTCAGAATGTGCTGTTCCATCTTTGATGGACGGCTCCAGCTCAAGTACAGACTGAATACGATTACCACAAGCCACAGATTTTGTAATGTTGATGATCAGGTTTGCCAGCTTGATCAACTCCGTCAGAATCTGAGACATGTAATTGTACAGTGCCACAACTGCACCCTGTGTGATGATCCCCATATCTACGCGGATCGCACCAACCCAGATCAGTGCAATGATCGCCACATTGATAATGATGTAAGTCAGAGGATTCAATAACGCGGAAATACGTCCCACAAACTTCTGTGTATCGGTCAACACCTGATTCTGTTTGCGGAATTTCTCTTCCTGCTCCTCTTCCTTACAGAATGCACGCAGAACACGGACACCGGTCAGATTTTCTCTGGTCAGGCCAAGTACCTTATCCAGGCGGTTCTGTACTTTTCGATACAGCGGGATACACGCCAGCATAACACCAAATACGACAACTGCCAGTGCCGGAATACCTACCGCAAATACCAGCGCAGCCTTTACATCAATGGTGAATGCCATAACCATGGCTCCAATTACGACAAAGGGGGAACGCAGCAACAGGCGCAGCGTAAGGTTTACCCCATTCTGCACCTGATTCATATCACTGGTCATACGTGTGATCAGTGTCGATGTTCCCTGTGTATCCAGCTCTGCATAGGACAGTTTCTGGATATGTGCGAACAGTACGTGACGGATTTTTGTGACGAATCCAACTGCCGCCTTTGCCGCAAAATACTGTGCCGTGATGGAAAATGCCAGACCGATCAGTCCAAGTAAAACAAGAACGAGGCACATCTTTACGACGTAGCCCCGATCATGATTTCCGATACCGGTATCGATGATGGCCGCAACTACCAGAGGCACAAACAATTCCAATGTCGCCTCCAGCAATTTAAACAGCGGCCCAAGCACCGACTCTTTTTTGTAATCTTTCAAATAACGAAGTAACTTTTTCATAATGTTTCAACTCTCTCCTGCCACAGTTTTCCCCTTCGACTCCCCAATGAACCTTTCATCATGATTAATTATTTACGCCATGATGAACCGGTATGGTATCCTTCGAAATCGGATAGAAGGAATAACCGTTGTTTTTTCCATACGTGATAATACTCTGCAATGCATCTGCGGATGTCTGCTTTGCAGATGTATCATGCATCAGTACTACGTTATTACGATTTTGCTTAAATCCACTGGTTACATTTGCAATAATCTGATTTGCCGGACGGTTATTTCTTTCTGCATCACCGGATGACACGTTCCAGTCCATATACATCATTCCATCATCTGTCACTGTCTGTACCAATTGTGACATAACACCTGCACAGTACTTTTTGCTGACTGTATTGGAACTTCCACCCGGGAAACGAATAACAAAGGCATCGTAACCGGTATCTTCTTTTAATTTATTTTTCAGCTTGTTGATATTTTCCATAAAAGCATCTTTGGAAGTATAAATCTGACTGTAATCATGGGAATAACCATGAATTCCAATGGTGTGTCCCTCGTCGATCATACGCTGAATGATCGGCAGTTTATCTTCATCATAATCGCAGATAAAGAAGGTCGCCTTGATGCCGTTTGCTTTTAAGGTATCCAGCACCCGCACAGTTACATCGGAACTCGGACCATCATCAAAGGTCAGATAAATAGAGCTGCCCATATTCTGTTCCACCTTCTCCACTGTCACTTTTCGTGTCACCTGAGAAGTATTTCCGCTGGAATCCGTTGCTGTATATGTCTCAGTATACGTATCCGCACGATAGACATCCACATATCCTGATTTTACCACATTCGCTGTAATGTCACCATCTCTGTCATCCACAGCAGTTACACCCGGATCCTCATATTTTTCCTGCTCTTTGATAGTTATTTCAGCGTCCCCGTTTAAGGTGATCTCCGGAGCTGTCACATCCCGGATTATAACTTCACGGTCGGCTTCCCCTGTGTTTCCATGGCTGTCCGTTGCCTCATAATGCACTTTCATGGTGTAATCGTTTGTCTGCTCTTTTGTGATCTTAATGTCTTTTGACACATCACCATCACAGGCATCGACTGCAGATGCACCGCTTTCCTGATATTCTTCAAAATTGTCTACCACAACTTTCGCATCACCGTTTAAGGTAATCACCGGACCGGTATGATCAACAACTTCCACATTACGCTGCCTGGACACTTTTCTCTTCTTATATTTCAGCTTATATTCTACATGATACATACCAAGTTTGGACGTGTCCACGTTACTGGTAGTTACCACCAGGTCACTGATATCCTCATCCTTCACCGTTGCCTTTGCGCCGGGATCGGTAAATTCACTTCCACACTCCACTTTCATATCTTCCTCACCATTCAGTGCGATGACCGGACTGCCTCCCACCAGCGGACTGATAGCAAGTATAAAAATACAAAGCCCAATCAGCACCAGCACCGCTGCGCCCATCAGGCGTTTTTCCTTTTCATTTTCGAAAATTCTATTTATGATCGCTCTGCTTTTATCCATTTTCAATTTCCCTTAGTATCTCCTTTTATCATATGCATCAAACGGGTTTTCATGCCCGCAACCTATCATAGCATAGTTTCGAAAAAAAAATCTTTAAGTTTGTGTTAATTTTTATGAATAAAATCTGGCATTTTGTGCAGCTATTTCCAATGTGGATACAACTGTGCGTCCCGGACAAACTCTTATCCCGAAATGTAGGAAATCGCTTCCCTTACGTTTGACACACCTATTAACTGTATGCCATCGGTGCGCACTTCATCGGTCAGTGACACTTTCGGCAGGATGCATGTTTTGAAACCAAGTTTTTTCGCCTCCTGTACCCGCTGTTTTGCCATATTCACCGCGCGCACTTCGCCGCTCAGTCCCACCTCACCGAAGCAGATGGTTTCATCGGATATGGCAAGTTCCCGATAACTGGACACGATTGCCAGCACGATACCCAGATCGATGGCCGGCTCATTCATGCGAATGCCGCCTGCGATATTTACATATGCATCACAGGTGGAAAGCGGAATTCCAGCTCTTTTTTCCAATACCGCCATCAACAGGTTGACACGATTTAAATCCGCGCCTGCAGCTGTTCTGCGGGGCAGACCAAATCCAGTTTTACACACAAGCGCCTGGATTTCCAGCAGGATCGGCCGTGTTCCTTCGATAGAGCAGGTCACAATGGAGCCGGAAGCTCCTTCCGGGCGTCCATTCAGCATATACTCTGACGGATTTTTCACTTCCACCAGTCCCACCTGCTGCATTTCGAACACACCAATCTCATTTGTGGAACCGAAACGGTTTTTAACACTGCGCAAAATTCGATATGCCGCATGGCGGTCTCCCTCGAAATAAAGCACGGTATCCACCATATGTTCCAGCACGCGCGGACCTGCCACGACGCCTTCCTTCGTCACATGTCCTACGATAAAGATCGTGATTCCAAGGGATTTTGCCAGTTGCAGCAAAAGTGCCGTCGCCTGGCGCACCTGGGAAACACTGCCTGGTGCGGAGTTGACGTCCTCACTGTACATGGTCTGAATAGAGTCGATGACTACCACCCGTGGTTTCTTTTTACGCAGCACGGATGCAATATCGGACAGATTTGTCTCACAGAACAGTTCCAGTGAGTCTGTAAATGTTCCAATACGTTCCGCGCGGATTTTGATCTGCTGCGGAGATTCCTCTCCGGAAATATATAACACGCTGTGATGCGCGTCTGCCAGATTTTTACACACCTGAAGCAGAAGCGTGGATTTTCCGATACCCGGATCACCGCCCACAAGTACCAGAGACGCCGGAACAATTCCGCCGCCGAGTACCCGGTCCAATTCCCCGATTCCGGTAGTAAACCGCTCCTGATCCGTCATTTCTACCTTTGAAAGCGGAAGTGGTTCTGCCACATTGCTCATTCTCCGGCTGCTCACGCTGACACTGGCATGCTTTTCTTCGGCCGGTTCCTCCACAAAGGAGTTCCATTCCCGGCAGCCCGGGCACTGTCCCATCCATTTTGCAGACTCATAACCGCACTGCTGGCAGAAAAAAATTGTTTTTTTTGCTTTCGCCATATTTATTTCTTATGTCTCCTTACATCGATACCAAAAAACTAGGAAAATATAATTTCGTCTTTTTTGACACGAACGTTCACCGTTGTGCCTTTTTTAATCTCACCGGACAGCAGCGCATCGGCCAGGGAGTCCTCCAGTTTTGTCTGGATCATACGACGTAACGGACGCGCTCCGTATTTCGGATCGTATGCTTTATCTACAATGTACTGGCGCACTGCATCCGTGATCTTCAGTTCAATACCAAGCTGTTCACAGCAGCGCTGCTGCAGTTCTTTTGTCATAATTCCAACGATCTTCTTCATATGTTCCTTTGTCAAAGCATGGAATACAATGACCTCATCAATACGGTTCAAAAATTCCGGTTTGAAAATACGGCGCACTTCTTCCATAACGTTGGATTTCATCCGGTTATAATCCGCTTTTTCGTTCTGCTCCGTCGCAAAGCCCAGTTTTTTCGGCTCAATGATGGACTGTGCCCCTGCATTGGATGTCATGATGATGATCGTATTTTTGAAATCTACTTTTCTACCCTGCGCATCTGTGATATGTCCGTCGTCCAACACCTGGAGCAGTACGTTAAATACATCCGGATGCGCTTTCTCGATCTCGTCAAATAAAATGACAGAGTACGGGTGACGGCGTACTTTTTCACTGAGCTGTCCACCCTCTTCGTATCCCACATAGCCTGGAGGGGATCCGATCATTTTGGACACGCTGTGCTTCTCCATATATTCGGACATATCCACGCGGATCATGGCATCTTCCTGACCAAAAACTTCCTCTGCCAGTGCTTTGGAAATTTCTGTTTTTCCGACCCCTGTCGGTCCGAGGAACAGGAAAGAACCCACCGGTCTGGATGGATCTTTCAAACCGACTCTGCCTCGTCTCACTGCCTTTGCCACTGCGGAAATTGCCTCATCCTGCGCAATGACACGTTTGTGCAGAGCTTTTTCCAGACGCTGCAGACGGGCTGCCTCGCCCTCGGTCAGACGTTTCACCGGGATATGGGTCCAGTCGGACACCACATCCGCCACTTCGTTTTCGCCCACCAGAATCTTTTTATTGCGCATGCTGCGGCGGTATCTTGCAAGTGCGGTGTCATAAGCATTCTGTTTCTGTTGTTTTTTCCTGCGGATTTCTCCTGCCTGCACCAAATCACCTGTTACGATAGCATCCTCTAACTGTACATCCATGTCAAACAGTTCTGTCTTCATCTGCTCTAACTGCACTGGTTTATCCAATGTTCCCACATGTGCTTTGGAAGCAGCCTCGTCCATTAGGTCAATGGCTTTATCCGGCAGAAAACGGTCATTAATATAACGCTCAGAGAATTCCGCTGCTGCCCGCAGACCATCCTCTGTGATGGTTACATGATGATGTTTTTCATACTGTGGGCGCAGACCACGCAAAATCTCCACAGTCTGCTCCACACTCGGTTCCTCTACGGTCACCGGCTGGAAACGACGCTCCAGCGCGGCATCTTTTTCTATGTGCTTGCGGTATTCCTGAATGGTTGTGGCGCCGATGATCTGAATCAGTCCCCGGGATAATGCCGGTTTCATGATATTTGACGCATCCAGCGCTCCCTCCGCACCACCGGCACCAATGATCGTATGCAGTTCATCAATAAACAGTATCTCATTTTCTGCCTGCTGCACTTCCTGCATGATGCCTTTGATACGCTCCTCAAATTCACCGCGGTACTTTGTGCCGGCCACCATACCGGATATATCCAGCGTCAGGATTCGTTTCTCCTGCAGATGCTCCGGTACCGCGCCTGCGGCCACCCGGGCTGCAAGCCCTTCCACAATGGCTGTTTTTCCCACGCCCGGCTCCCCGATCAGGCACGGATTATTTTTTCCACGACGGCTCAGGATCTGGATCAGACGCTGGAGTTCCTCCACACGTCCGATCAATGGATCCAGCTCGCCATTTGCTGCGCGGGCCGTCAGATCTGTGGTATACGTATCAATCAGTGTATTTTTTCCTGCCTCCGCACGTTTTCCGGTACGGAACTGCTTGCTTTCCTCGCGGGAATACATGTTTTCTTTGCCCATAGCGGTCAAAATATCGGTGTACATCTTTCCCAGATTGACATTCATGGCGATCAGAAGCCGTGTTGCGGCACTGATCCGATGCTCCATAATGGAAAAGAGCAGATGCTCCGTTCCCACCTCTTCACTGTCAAACCGCTCAGCAGCCGCATAAGCCCCGTCAATAATCTCCTGGCTTTCCGGTGTGAGGAACTCTTCTTCTGATCCTGTCTCCGGCTCTCCCGGCAGCGCGATTTCATGGATCATGGCCAGAATATCCTCACGATTTACCGATAACTGCTGCAACACCTGAGCTGCAACGCCGTGCTCTTCCAGCAGAAGTCCCGCCAGCAGATATTCACTTCCCATGCGGGTCTGATTTTCCCGCTCTGCCAGCTGCTTAGCCAGACGCATGGCTTTGCGGGCCTGTCTGGTAAATCCTTTAAATTGCATATTACTTCCTCCAACTACTCCTCGTACTCATCAAAAATCTCATCCACGAGTTCGTGGACCTCTGCACGGGTAATGCCTTTGCAAAAACCACGGGCAAGTACAACCCGCAGACTGTCCCGCATTTCTTCTTCTGCCTTTAACCGGTCAATATCCAGTGCAATAACGGTGCCGCGGCGTCTGTCGAGACGGAGCAGACCTTCCTGGCGCAATACCGAATACGCCTTATTTACGGTATGCATATTGATACCGATCTCATCTGCCAGCTGTCGCACAGACGGCAACGGATCCCCTTCATGGTACTGTTTTGTGGCAATACCATAAATGATCTGATTTCGTAGCTGTATGTACAACGCTTCATCACTGTTAAAATCAACTTCGATTGTCATTTGTGAACCTATCCTTCCATGTTTCTATGATCTGGGCTACCACCCCCGGACCTTCCTGTAATTGCTAAACCTTATCCAGTCTCTGTACCGAATCAGACACTGTTATAACGATGATATAACACCCTCAGTTTTCTGTCAACCTAAATATATAAACCAAACTATCCTACCAAAAGTATGCCTTCACATATCCCCATGTGATTCCGTATCATGCAAAAAAGGCCACAGACACCAGACCTTTTTTGGCCTTATATCTGTGGTCTTTATGCTATTTATTACAGGAATTCGATATCTTCCCAGGAATCTTTCTTTGGCTTTTTGTCTTTCTTTTTCGGCTTCTCGATAACTTCCTCTTCCACCGATTCTTCTTCATCGAAAAACTCCGGCTCTTCCTCCTTCAGGAATTCGTCTTCCGGTACCTTCTCTTCTTTGGATGTATTTTCCACTTCCATAATCAGTTTCTTCAGATCTGCAACCAGCTGTTCTGTATCCGGATTACTCTCCTTGGCTTTTGGTGCCTCAAGTTTGATCTCAGCGCCGACCTCTTCCTCAATTTCTTTTACTGCCTCAGCCAGTGCTTCTTTCTTCGGCTCTGCCGGAGTCTTTGTCAGATTTTCTTTTTTAAAGAACTTCTCTGTCTGGCGTTTTTCTTCCTGGTCCTTTGCTGAAACAGTTTCTTTTTCCTGTTTTTTCTCTTTCTTCAGCTGTTCCTTCTGTACTTTCTTCTCCGGCTCAGCTTTTTTCGGCTCTTCCTTTTTGTTTTCCGGTTTCTTTGCGCCGATTTTTTCAATTTCGCTGTCAAGATCAAGGACATCCACCTTGCTGCCCTTCAATTCTACTTCAAAGGTCTTTGTCGGTGTCTCATCATAATCGTCATCATCCGGTCCGACCGCATTGTCCAGATAGCTGCGCAGGCGGCGGTAACGTACGGCCATTACGATTAGAAGGATCAGCAGCAACAGTGCCACGATGCCGATTCCTGCCGTGATCATCCGTGTCATGCTGTCCACGTCGAATCCGGATGCGGTCTTTTTATCCCCTGCATTGTCCTGCGCCGCACTGCCGTCATACTGCATGTTTGCCATGCTGCGCTGTAAGGTCTGGTTTACGGAATCGTATACATACCAGCCGCTCTGTCCGGTGCTGGAAGTACCATATATATAGTAAAATTCAGAAGCTGATACGTCTGTCGCCACCGTTTCGTCTGTATCTGATGCCTGATAAGCCATGATGCTTCCGTTTTCAAAAGTGCACTGTGTCGCCTGATATCTGCCGGATACCTGCTCTGCCACAGCGGTCGGCACGTTTGTCACTACCACAAAGGAATCCTTCTGTGCAATGCTCACAAATGGAATCACCTCGTTGCGTTCTGTATCATAGACAAATACGCCTTTCTGCTGCGGATCCGCAATATTCTGCAAGTACACCAAATATACCTGTGCGCCGTTTTCCATCTGCGCTGCCTGCGCTTCCGCACCCGCACAAGTAATCGTTGTCGCAGTAAATCCTGCCGGAATCTGGTCTGCCGGGAAACTGTCTGCCACTTCGTAGGTCATACCATTAAACTGGAAACCGTCAACAACCTGCTGTGACTCATCATTCATGCTGATCGGTTCTGCCTGATCATCATAATTTGCATTGTCTCCTGCCGCCGGTTCTGACGCTTCTCCAGCTGAAATCAGATCACTTCTTACCCATCCGTCTGTCTCCTCACCATTCCATTCAAAAGTTACTTCATACCATGTATAGCCATCATCAGAAGTTTTTTCACCCTTGATCGTTATTTCCTGATCTGCAGAAAGTGAACCGACCGGATTTCCTTTGATCTTTTCACGCACGATCGTATTATCATCAATGGCTGTTCCGGAAGATGGCGCTGCCAGAGCGGTTACTCCGGACATATTCCATGCCAGTGCACCGGTCAGACACAGAGCCAGACAGGAACCTGCGAGTTTTTTCTTTGCTGTTGTTCTGTTTCTCATATATCCTCCATAGTTTTTCATTACATAATTTATCTACTTTATTATAGGTATGGGAAATATAAAAATCAATATTTTTCTTTTTTTCATAAAAATTTCTTGAAATATTCACATTTTTGTATCATTCTATAAGTAATCATGCAAATAGTATAAGAAAAGAGGTTTTGACTCATGAAAAAGAAAACATATGCGGCACTGATTGCTGCCCTTACGATCAGCGGTGCCTTTTTATTGAATGGATGCAGTTTCGAACTGCCAAATCAGAGTACAGCGGTAAGTACCGGTGCTGAACTTTCTGCCGAAAAAGAGACTCTAACAGACGGTGATCTGCAGCTCTATACAAGATGGTATGGCGCAGACGGACAGAAGCTAGCCGGTGCGACTGTTACGATCTACGATGGAAATGACCAGTTATTTGAAGGAACCACGGATGAAAACGGAACTTTGGAGATGTGCACGATTCCTGGAAATACAGAGTTGCGCTGCGCGGTTACCGATGCATCCGGGGATGAGATTGCCAAATCAGATGTTCTGTACAAAATTTCTGACAGTTATGATAATATCACAGTTTATACGACCCATGGAGAATCCGGCACTCAGAAAGTGGAAGTTCCATCCACTAAAACGGCATTAAGTGCCGCTATCTATATTACTGATAATAAGACATTGTCTCATGCAAATATAACGGAATACCTTGCGAATGCTCAGACGCAGACCGATTCTGCCAATGGAACAGATAACACAACAGATGCTGCAAGCGGCGATACTGCTGCAACGGATGGACAGACTGATGCAAATGCAACGGATGCTGCACAACAGCCAGCGGATGGTACCGCAACTGACAGTCAGACAGATGCCGCTCCACAGAGTACTGATCAGACACAGACGCAGCCGGCAGATGGACAGCAGCCGGTGGTGACACAGTAATTCTTGTTTAGGGTAAGTTGGAACAGGATGTGACAAAAACTCCAATGCAGGCACGACGGATTTCCTATCTTCGCTGCGCCGCCTATCTTCGACCGCTTCCGCGAACTCACCAACAGCAAAAACAGCTGTTGGCTCAGACACACTCCCGCGGTCGAGCTATGCTCGCTCCGATAACGGAAATTCGTCTACCGCCTTGCCTTGGAGTTTATGCTCACATCCTGTTCTATTTACGCCGTGGCACCGCGTGACACGCATGCATATAATTCCTTGAAAAAATAAATGCCGTGTTGCATGCGCAAGATTTACATATCGAAAAATGACTTGCATGTAAGCACTTGGCTATGGACGCTACCCTTGACAGAAGAAAAAAAGAACGGCTTTCCCTTTGTTACCGACGGCGAAGAACTCAAGAACATGTAGATTTTCTCCGTCGCTGGCAACAGTGTAGCCGTTCTTTTTTTCTCTTTCAAGGGCATGCCGCTGCGCGGTAGCTGAAATCCTTCCTCAGGCTCAGAATCTAAGAACATATAGTGGCTTCGCCACCAAAATAAGCAACTAAGGATAAACGCAAAGTAATTATAAATCTGTACCATACGTTTTTTTAAACTGTTTTTAGATTTTGAGCCAGAGGTAAGAGCAAAGCCACCGCAACGCGGTTCCCTTGACCATATACAAAAAGAACTGCTACACTGTTGTCAGCGACGGAAAATGAAACTGTTTTTGAGTTTCTCGCCG